>DNLZ01000507.1:8373-21238 GCA_003488325.1 Planctomycetaceae bacterium | reverse complement strand
GAGGCCCGCTGGACGGAGCGCGTCGGCGCGGTGCATTTCGTCCCCGCGGATGACGAAACGCACACGTTCCTCACCCGCATGTCGGCCGACTTCGCGGCAGGCGTGCTGCTCATTCCCAAGGGGCATCTCGACGCGTGCCTCGTGGCAGACGAGGTCGAGCCGCGGCGCTCGATCGAACGGCTGCTGGCACCGGATGACGCGGTGCTTCATCGTTGCATGACCCGCGTTCTTGCCGGCCGCGGATCTGGCGGTTCACTCGCCTCGGTGAGCGTCGAGGAGGCTTCGAGGGGGCTGATCCTCAGGCTTCTCGAGCTCACCACCGGAGAGAAGCCAGACTGGCACGATGATCAGGGGGTGTTCACGGCGGGCACGCTCACCTACCTTTGCGAACACGTCGACGCGCATCTCCGCGTCCCGCCGTCACTCGGCGAGATGGGGCGGCTCGTCGGGCTGTCCCCGAGCCACTTTGCGCGAAAGTTTCGGTCGTCGACGGGCCTGAGCCTGCAGCGCTTCATCAATCGGCGGCGCATCGACATGGCGCTGCGGGCACTCAGGAGCCAGTCCTGCGACCTCGCCGCACTCGCCCTCGACCTCGGCTTCTCATCGCAGAGCCACCTGACGCGGCTCTTCGGCGATGCCACGGGCATGACCCCGGCGCGATATCACAAACAGTTCCGACGCACCGTAGGCTGACCGGAAATCATCGGTGTTTGGGCCGAGACGCACCGGATCGTGCATGACGAAGATCCGCCTCCTCATCGCCGCTGCGGGCATCCTGCTCCCGTATCTCGCCCGTCTTCCGGGCGGACTCGCCTGGGTCGAGCAGTACACGGCCGCGGGTGTGGGGGGCTTCCTGTTCATCACCGCCCTGGGCGGCGTCGCCCTGGGTTGGATGCTCGTCTGGACGGCGCTCATCCGGCAGCCGAGGTGGTGGCTCCTGCCGTGCGGCCTGGGATTCGGCTCTCTCGCGTGGGCGCATGGCTCGCTCGATCTCTCGGCCGACGCGCAGGCCGCCATCGCGGTCGTCTTCATCCCGATCCATGCCCTCGTGCCCATCACCGTCGGTGGAGTCGTCGGCCTCGCGATGGACCGACTGACGCGCCGCACCACCGCGCAGGCGTGAGCGATGGTCAGGCCCGGAGTTTCTCTGCGCCCGGCATCGGCATGGGGACATCCCGGGGCTTTCCGCAGGCCCGTTTCCGAGGCGACAATGCGCGGGGAGGCGCGGGCGGTCCGGCGATGCATGCCGGCGGCGGCGGCCCATGACCGACTGGATCCTGCCGGAACGAGGTGGAGCTCATGAGCCGCGAACCGTGGGTGTGGGTGGTCCCGATGCGTCTGCTCGTCATCGCGTGGGTCATGTCCGCGGGCATGATGCCATCGACGCAGGCCGCCCCACCGCCGAACATCGTGCTCTTCCTGGCCGACGACCTCGGGTACGGCGAGCTCGGCTGCTATGGCAACCAAGGGGCGATCACGCCGAACCTCGACCGTTTTGCGGCCGAGGGCATGCTGCTGACCGATTGCCACTCGGCGTCGAGCGTCTGCTCTCCGTCGCGATCGAGCCTGCTGACGGGGCGGATGCCGTATCGCAACGGCGTCTTCACGTGGATTCCCGAGGGCAGCCCGATCCACCTGCGTACCACGGAGCGCACGCTCCCAACGCTGCTGAAGGCCGCCGGCTACGAGACGTGCCACGTCGGCAAGTGGCACCTCAACGGGAAGTTCAATCTGGACGACCAGCCGCAGCCGGACGACCACGGCTACGACTGGTGGCTCGCCACGCAGAACAACGCCGCCCCCAGCCACGCCTTCCCGGAGAACCTCGTCCGCAACGGCCGGCCGATCGGCAAGGCGGACGACTACTCCGCTCCGTTCGTCGTGCGCGAGGCGGTCACGTGGCTGGAGACCCGGCACGACCGCACGAAGCCGTTTTTTCTCGCCGTATGGACGCACGAGCCGCACTATCCGATCGCCTCGGCCGAGCGGTACGAGCGGGAGCACGCCCGGGTGGCCGATCCTGAGGAGCGGACCTACCGGGCGAACATCACGCAGCTCGACGACGCCTTCGGCAGCCTGATGCAGTCGCTCGATCGCCTGGGCGTGCGCGACTCGACGCTCGTCTTCTTCACGAGCGACAACGGCCCCGAGGGCGCGGGTGACAAGGGCCCCGGTCGCGGCCTCGCCGGACCGCTGCGGGGGCGCAAGCGGTCGATGTACGAAGGGGGCCACCGCGTGCCCGGGCTCATCCGCTGGCCCGGCAGGGTCGAGGCGGGAAGCCGCAGCGAGCGACCCGTGATCGGCAGCGACTTCTTTCCGACGGCGCTCCGTGCGGCCGGGGTCGCGGTACCAGACGACCGCCCGATCGACGGCGTGGACATGTTCGAACCGGTGGGCGAACGCACCGTGCCGATGTACTGGCGCTGGGGAGGCTTCGTGGCCTACCGCGAGGGACCGTGGAAGATCGTCGCGGACGAGTCGCTCGCCACGCCCGAGCTCTACAACCTCGCGACCGATCTCGCCGAGTCGCACGACCTCGCGTCGCGGGAGCCCGAGCGGTGCGCGGCGATGCGCTCCCGGCTCGAGATGCTCACGGCCGAGGTGGAGGCCGAGGGACCCGACTGGTGGAGGGGACATGACTTCGCCCCGAAGCGGCCGCGCGGACGTGCGGACACCACGCGACAGGGGAAGCCCGCAGCCACGCCGTGACGGCGCGGGGTGGGTGACGCGGTCGGCGCCGATGCCGCCGCCGACGGGCGTTTGCGAGGGTAGACTCGCCAGCACGTTTGCTCGAGCACTCCGCCCCGAAAGATCATCGATGCCCCGCTCCTCTTCGCGTCGACTGGCGAGACCGTGCCTGTCGTTCCAACGGCTCGAATCGAGGCTGGCCCTCGCGGCGATCGATCCGATCCTCGTCTCGGTGGGGAACGTCGGCAACGCAGCGGACCCCACCACCGGCTTCGGTCGCGTGACCGAAGCGTTTCGGATCGGGAAGTACGAGGTGACGATCGGCGAATACGCGGCGTTCCTCAACGCCGTCGCCGCCGAGGATCCGGCGGGGCTCTACCACGTACAGATGGCGGACGACGAGACGTCGGCTGGCATCACGCGCACGTCGACGTCGGTGGGCTTCACGTACGCCGTGACGGGGCCGGCAGGCATCGCACCTGCGGGTGCCACCAGTCCGTCCGACCGCCCGATCACCTACGTGGACTGGTTCGATGCGGCCCGTTTCGCCAACTGGATGGCGAACGGACAGCCGACGGGGGCGCAAGCCGCCGCCACGACCGAAAACGGCGCGTACGACCTCACGACGGCCGTCGCCGGCACGCTGCCGCTCCGAAACGCGTTGAACCCCAACACCGGGGCGGCGCCGACGTTCTTCCTGCCCACCGAGAACCAGTGGTACAAGGCGGCGTACTTCGACCCGGGCCTGCGTCGCGGGCGCGGTGGCTACTTCCGCTTCGCCACCCGGAGCAACGCGACACCCGGCAACGTGCTCGGTGACGCGTCCAATCAGGTGAACTACATCTTTTCGACCGGGGCGATGACCGTCACGCAGGAGCCGACGATCGATCCGTCACAGAACTATCTCTCCGACGTCGGCGCGATGCGCTCGAGCCCGAGTTCATACGGAACCTTCGACCAGAACGGCAATGCCTGGGAACTGATCGAATCGGCCGGCATGACGGGCGGCGCGGTGATCCTCCGGGGCGGCGGGTGGACGTCGTTCACGTCGTACCTCGAGTCGGGCTACCGCCTCGGCGTCACGTCGACGAGTGCGGCGTCGAACGGCGGGTTTCGGATCGCGGCGGCGGCCGCGGCGGATCCCCTCGTCGTCGTCGACCTCGTGGCGATCGGGGATGCCGGCAATGCGGCCGATGCGGCCACGGGGTTCGGTGCGGTCTCCACCGACTATGCCCTCGCGAAAACGGGCGTCACGATTGGGCAGTACGTCACCTTCCTCAACGCCGTGGCGCGCACCGACACGCACGGCCTCTACAACCCTTCCATGGCGACCGATCTGGCGGTGGCCGGCATCACACGCTCCGGACGGTCCGGTCAGTTCGCCTACACCGTCATGAACAACGGCGGTTCCTCCGCGGATCGGCCGATCACGTACGTGAGTTGGTTCGATGCCGCCCGCTTCGTGAACTGGGTCGCCAACGGACAGCCCACCGGCAGGCAGACGCCGCGGACCACGGAGAACGGCGCCTACAACCTCGCGAAGGCCGCCAATGGGAGGGCCGTCCCACGAAACGCGGTCAACCCGAACACACGGGCCGCCCCGACCTTCTTCCTCCCGACGGAGAACGAGTGGTACAAGGCGGCGTATTTCACGCCCGACAAGGGCGGGGTGCCCGGCTACTACCTCTATGCGACACAGCAGGAGAACGCGCCGACGAACAATCCCGCCGCCGGCGTCCCGGTGGCCAACTACCTGCGGGGAGTGATCTACTCCGTGACGCAGTCCGCGATCTTCTCGACGACGCAGCACTACCTGACCGACGTCGGCGCGTTCGCCACGAGCACGAGTCACTACGGAACGCTCGACCAGAATGGCAACGTCTACGAGTGGAACGACCTCACCGGGGCGGCGGGCAGGCTCCGGGGCCTGCGGGGCGGGTTCTGGGCGGGTGGCGCCGTCACGCTGCAGAAGTCGACCTTCACTCAGGTGACCGCCGGACGCGAGGCGAACGACGCCGGGTTCCGGCTCGCGTCGTCGGCGGTCACCCGGCGTGCGTGATCACGCTTTGGCGAAGGGGACATGGAGACTGAACATGAGCCCGTGGCATGAACCGGCCGTAACGCGGGGTCTTTTTCGCCTCGGCCGACACCTCGTTCTGGCCGTGGCGGCCGGCCTGACCTGTCCGACCGCTCGGGTGACTGCGGCCGACCAACCACCGGCTGCGACCGCGGAGGCCGTGGCGTGGGTGACGCCCGTCGTGCGGGCGCGTCGCGTGACGCACCTCACGTTCGACAGCCCGGCTGCGAAGACGGCCGTCAGCTACCACCTCTACACGCCGGCCGTGCACGACCGTGAGCCGGACCGCCGGTTTCCCGTCGTCTACTGGCTGCACGGGTCGGGAGGAGGCCTGCAAGGCATCCCGCAGGTTGCCCGGCACTTCGACGCGGCGATCGAGGCGGGCAGGATTCCGCCCACGTTCGTCGTCTTCGTCAACGGTCTGCGTGAAGGCATGTACGTCGACTGGAAGGATGGCTCGATGCCCATCGAGACGGTGATCGTCAAGGATCTCGTGCCGCACATCGACGCCACCCACAGGACGATTCCGCGACGCGAGGGACGCGCGCTCGACGGATTCAGCATGGGCGGCTACGGCGCCGCACGGCTCGGCTTCAAGTTTCCGGAGATGTTCCGCACCGTCTCGATCGTCGGCGCCGGTCCGCTCCAGCCCGACCTGATCGAGCAGGCACCGCGCGCGGGACGGAGACGCGCCGAGGAGGTGCTCGCACGCGTCTACGGGGGCGACCGGGCCTTCTTCACGGCCGTGAGCCCACGGACGCTGGCTCGCGACAACGCCCGCGCGATCTCCGCCGGATCACTCGTGCGCATCGCCATCGGCGATGCCGACGAGACGTTCGACAACAATCGGGCGTTCCATGAATACCTCGACTCGCTGGGGATCGCGCACGAGTGGATCGTCCTTCCCCGCATCGGGCACGATCCGGCAGCCGTGGTCGACGCGCTCGGCGACGCCACCTGGACGTTCTACCGGGCCGCCTTCGCGATGGACGCGGACGCACCGTAACGCGGCTCGTGTTTTTCCGAGGCGCTGCGGCGGCAGTCTGGACGGGGTCACTCGATCGGAAGGCCAGCGGCCTCGGTGAAGCGATCGAAGAGCGACTCCATCGCCACCTCGTGGACGACACGCGTCATCGTCGCCGATGACGTGGCGGCCCGCGCGGCCTGGAACTGCCCGTCGGTGCATGAGACCGGACTCGCGGCGAGCGCGTCGGCCACGACGAGGAGGGCGCGTCGCGCCGGGCTCACCTGCGCCTGGTCGCCGGCAAGATCGCCGAGGGCGGTCTCGTCGAGGCCGGCATGCCGCAGGTCGCGCTCCGCGAGGTCGAGCGCGTACCAGGCACGATTGCGACGGGCGACCGCCCAGCGCACGAGCGCGCGATCGAGAGGATCGAGCTCGGAAGGTGCCCCTCCGACGGCGAGGGACCGCGCGAGCCGCGGGCCGGCCTCGGGAAACCAGGCGAGGAGTCGCATCCACCCCGGCACGGCGCCGGGCGGTGCCACGTCGGCCAGCACCCCCCTCGCCTCCTCCTCCGGGGCGAGTGGCAGCCGCGGCATACGGCCGCGCGCTCGTGCGAGGCCGGCCCGCACGTCGGCGGCACTCGCGGGCGCGGGCAGTGGCGGAGCGTGAACGAGCCCGTCGTGTGCGGCCGTCGCATCGAGCACGGCGACCTGCGACGGGGTCAGCGCATAGTGCTCCGACGTGGCCGTCAGGTACGAGTGGACGCCGTCGGGACGCGTCAGGGCCCAGCCGGACCCGCCGCCGCCGGGCGCCTGCGGTACGCCGATGCCCTCCTTCCAGCGGTTGATCGCGTTGTTGCCGGCGACCGACAGCACCATCTCGAGGACCTGCCGTGGCTCGTAGTGGGCGAGGCAGGCCTCCACGTCGGCGTCGGACACATCCCCGGGCGCGAGCGTGATGCGGCGCGCGAGCGCGAACGCCGCCTGCTCCGCGGGGGGGAACGCCGTCCAGTCGGTGTCGAGACGCGCGAGGGCGTCGTCCGTCATGCCCACGGCGAGCAGTTTCGACTCCTGGTGGCCGAGACAGTACTGGCAGTTGTTCGTGCGCGATGCGATCCAGAACAGCCGTGTCTTGAAGGCGTAGTCGAGCGACAGCGCGGGGTCCGGGCGCTCGGCCGGCTGGCGTGCCGCGACGCCGCCGCGCGGAGGCGCCATCCCGCCGAAGCCGAGATATCCGCGCGGCGGTACGCCGGAAAGGTAGAGCGTGCGGAGCCGGTTTTCGTACGACAGTGCGAGCGGGTCGTCTGCGGCCGCCTGCCGCTCCTCGTCGGTCGGCTCGGGCAGGGGGATCCGCTCCGCGCGATGCTTCATGTCCTCGAGCAGCCGCTTCATCACCGGCCGCGTGACCGGAATGGGACGCGGGGCGTCGTCCGTGGAGGCCTCCGACCCGCTCGTCCGGCCGAAACCGCATGAGCAGGCGGCCAGCATGACGTAAGCAATGAGTCGGGTGGCAGCATGGCGTGGCATGGTTGGGGTCTCCTCGGGGTGGTCGTGCGGGGCCTGGGCGGCCCGAGGGGCTGGATGAACAGGCTCAGTCGCGCTCGTCGGTGCGTGCGACGCTGAGCGACGGCTGGGTGGATACGGCATAGACGGCCTTCCGGGTGCCGAGCGGCGGTGGCCCGACGAGCGTCACCTCGAAACGCGTGCTCGGGCCGAAGGGCCGGCCCTCACCGATCGTGAACGAGGTGAGCGTCGCGCCCCCGAGCCAGCGTTCGTCCGCCACGTGGATCGCGGGCGACCGTTTCTGGAGGTCGGCACAGGTCTCTCCGTCCCGCCACGCGGCGAGCACGGTTTCGAGGATCGACGCCGCCCGCTCCGGGTCCGCGACGATGTCGGGTGGGCGGCCGCACCCGCCGACCACGACGCCGAGCAGGAGCGCTGCAGCGACCGCTCGGCCGACGGACGAAGTGCCCCGCCCGGTCGCGACACTGCTCGTCCCCGTGGGGCTCACGCTGCAAAGTCTCATGGGAAAGCCCCCGACACGACCTCGGCGCCGCCCGTGCTCCCGAGGCCCCGCCATGCGGTGATGTCGACGCGGTCGTTGACGAAGCGGGTCGAGCCGTCGCACATCCCGAGCATCACGCCGCCAGGATGAGAACTCTGTGCCGTGGTCGCGATGCGGCCCGGCGGAAACATGCACGATCGGCCGTTGGGCGGCAATGAATGAAAGTAGATCGTCGTCGAGTGGTAGCCGTAGAGCCACGGGGCGCCGACGTCACTGAATCGCTGGAAGGAGAGGTTCGTGATGTTGATTCCGCGGCACTGCTGCATCGCCTCGTCCGCCGTGGTCGGGCTGGTCTGGGGCCAGAACGTGTCGGTGCGATCCGTGGGCAGGCCGTTGTTGAAGTCACCCGCATCGTGCTCGGACACCGCGGCCGTGTGGCTCGTCCCGTCACTCACGTCCTGATACCGCACCTTGCTGTCGAGGAAGAATGGCCCGTTCGGCATCGGGTAGCCGAAATTGGGATCGGACGAGGACGTCGGCGGGTTGCCCCAGAGAATCCCGGAGCCCTGGTTGAGCCGGTAATTGTTCGGGGCGAAGGTGCTGGGCACGGCCGCCGCCGGATCGGACGGGCAGACAAACGCCGGCACCCGGGTGGCGGCGACCGCCGTGTGCGAGGCGTGATTCCAGGCGAGTGCCGGGTTGACCCTGTCGAAAAGGTCCGCCTGCTCCATGTATGGCAGCAGGAACGCCTGTCCCGAGATGCTCGTGGCCGTCCGGCCGGGGGGCAGGTTGCCCTTGGTCGAGTGGTGGTTCTGCAAGGCGAGGCACACCTGCCGCACCTTCTCCGCGCACTGCGTCCGCCGCGCCGCCTCGCGCGACGACTGCACCGCCGGGAGGAGCAGGCCGATGAGCACGGCGATGATGGCGATGACGACGAGCAGCTCCACGAGCGTGAACGCCCGTGGAGCACGATCGTGGAGACCCGCGCCGGTCCGCGTCACGCGTGCCGGGGCACGATTCCGTCTTTCCACCCTTCGCGCCGTGCCCGGGTGCGGGTCGGCCATGATCGGTCCAGGGGGGGGCATCGGCATGATTCCTCGTGCTCGTGTCGGCACGGGATCCGGCATGAGGATCGCGCTCGCGATCGCTCAGCCATGTCCCGCGCTTCGTCCATCACGAAACGCCGCCGATCATGGCAGCGTGCCGTGCTGGTGCCATCGGGCTCGGGCCGACGCGCACCGACGACTGCGGTCACCGTTCGGGGCGGCCGCCGTGTCGTCCATCTTCCCGCGGGCCTTCGTGCGCACGGATGCGCCGAGGGCCCGGGCGGCCTCAGCCGTGCCTGGGGGGACGATCGAGTCGCTCGGCGAGAACCTCACGAGCGATGAAAGAGTCGGATGGAATCCTCACGTCGGGTCCGATCGCGTCGGTCGTCTCGACGGAGGCAAGAACCGCATCGCGTTCGTGCTCGACGAGCGTCGTGGGCAGGCTCGTCGGAGCCGCTGGTAGAAATGGCGTGCGGCCGCAGGACGCACCCTGGCAAGGTCGGCGACGCTGCCGCGAGGAGCGATCGACCGAATCATCGGACCTGTCGTGATCGACCGAAGCCTCGGGGCCGGTGTCCGCCGCATGTCCGGCGAGCCAATCACCGCAGCTCGCCCGTGCCGTCGACTGGAAGGCGAGACCGCACGCGAGGATGAAGAACAGGCCGAGGCACCGGGCCGCGATGCGTGTTGCCAGGCGGTGGTGGGGCGACGCCGTCATGACGACCCAGGCGATGAATACTCGGAACAGGAAGCACTCGCAACAAACCGCTCGCCAGCGAGGCCCGGATGATCCTTCGCCCTCCGACCCCGTTCCATGATCATAGCATGACTGACGTTTCCGACGCGCCGGCGAGCGCGTGCCGTGCGCGAAAGCCATGGTTTTCCTCGGGTATAGTGCGGCGACGGTTTCCGTCGCAGTGAGCGGATGCACCCGAGGACTGCCCACACCATCGTGGTCTCCCATCGCCCCGTCGACCCATCCGCGGCTGACTGCCCGGAACCCGGCAGCGCCGGTCGTGAGGGCCTGATCCTGCTCGTGCTCGCGGCGCTCCAGTTCGTCGGACTCGTCGACTTCATGATCGTGATGCCGCTGGGACCTCAACTCCTGGCGGACCTTGGCATCGATGCCCGGCAGTTCAGCCACGTGGTGTCGGCCTACACGCTCTCCGCCGGGGTCGCCGGATTCCTGGTGGCACCGTGGCTCGATCGCGTGCCGCGGAAGACCGCCTACCTCGTGGCCTCGCTCGGCCTGCTCGCGGGCACGGTGGCCTGTGCCCTCGCCTCCACGGCCCCGCTGCTCCTGGCCGCCCGATGCATCACCGGGGGCTTCGGCGGTATCCACGGTGCGCTGGCCCTCGCGATCGTCGCCGACATCTTTCCTCCCGAGCGCCGGGGCAGCGCCACCGGCATGCTGATGTCGGCCTTCGCGGTCGCCTCCGTCGCGGGGGTGCCGCTCGGGATCGTGCTGGGCACGAGGTTCGGTTGGCGGACGCCCTTCTCCGTCCTCGCGGTCTTGGGGCTGCCGCTGGTCGTGCTCAGCGCGTGGGTGCTGCCGTCCATTCCGGCGCATACCGATGGCGTCCACCGGCACCCGATCGCCCATCTCGTCGAGACGCTCTCAGCTCCCGCCCATCGCCGTGCGTTCGCCCTCATTGCGGTCCTGATGGTCGGGGCGTTCTCGGTGATCCCCTTCATCAGCACGGCGTTCGTGGCCAACGTGGGCGTGACCGCGCGGCAGCTTCCGGTCGTGTTCATCGCCGGAGGGCTGCTCACGCTCGTGAGCACGCCGCTCGTCGGTCGGCTCGTCGATCGCCTCGGTGCCCTGACGGTGTTTCGCGGTATCGTGCCCCTGTCGGCCGCGATGATGCTGGTGCTGACGAATCTGCCCGCGGTGGGGATCGCCGTCGCGGCTCCCGTGGCCGCCCTGCTCATGTCGGCCAACGCGGGACGGATGGTGACGGCGATGTCGCTGATCATGTCGAGCATCGAGCCGCGGCGTCGCGGGAGCTTCATGTCGGTCAACTCGGCGGTGCAGCACGTCGCCTGCGGTCTGGGGACCACGCTCGGCGGCACGATCGTCGCGGGAGGTGCGGGTGAGCCGCTGCGGAACTTCGGGACGGTCGGTGCCCTCGCGGCGGCTGCGACGCTCGCGAGCCTGTGGCTCGCCGCCCGCATCCGCCCCGTGGAGTGACGGACGTGGGTGAGTGGTCAGGCCGCGTGGGTGGCATCGCGCCTCGCGCAGGCGGCGTCTGCGGCGACGTGCCCGCACTCACGGAGGCGGCGCCGCGGCCTTCACTCTGTCGGATGGAGTGATCAGGCCGTGCTCGACGAAGAGGTTTTCGTGATGGCGGCTGAAGCCCGATGGCTCCGTGAAGAGCCCCGGCGGCGAGAGCCCGGCCGCCCACTCGCGCAGGTGGCCGTCGAGGCGGCGCACGATGTCGGGGTGGTTGGCCGCCAGATTTCGCGTCACGTGTTCCCCTTCCGGCGTCGTCACATCGAACAGGGCAGGGGGGCGGTTTCCGAGCCGCACGAGCTTGTACGGCATCTCGAGCACGGCCGACTGCGATGCCCAGCGCCAGAAGAGCCGCTCGTGCGGGGCACCGGCGGCCCGGCCCGTCACGAAGGGCGTCAGGTCGACGCCGTCGATCACCGGATCGGCCGGCAGGTGCGCGGCCGCCACGACCGTGGCCGCGACATCGACATTGATCACCGGGTGGTCGTACGTCGCACCCGCCGGCCAGTGGCCCGGCCACGCGCCGAGGAAGGGCGTGCGAATGCCGCCCTCGGCGAGCATCCCCTTCTGTCCGGCCAGCGGCGTGTTGAGTGAGCCATCCCACGCCTCGCCGAGGGGCGCCCCGTTGTCGCCGATGAAGAAGATGAGCGTGTCCCTCTCGACACCCAGCGTGCGCAGCCTGTCGCGGATTCGTCCCAGCCCATCGTCCATGGCGGCGATCATCGCGAGCGCCTGCCGCCGCTGGAGCGGCAACGACTCCGGCGTGCGGCTGAACCACGGCTCCGGTGACTCGAGCGGCACATGGGGTGCGTACCACGCGAGGTAGAGGAACCACGGCTGCTGTGGCCGGGCGGCACGTCGCTCGAGGAACGAAAGCGCGGCATCCGTCTGAACCTCGACGCGGAACCGCCTGTCGCGCACGAGGTGAGGCGCGTCGGCGAACGGCGTCCCGTCGAGGGCATGCGAGGCGTGGTATTCCCGCTGCTCTCCGCGGAAGTACTCGGTGAAGCCCTGGTGGTGCGGCATGTGGTCGGCGCGGAGCGTGAGATCCTTCGGTCTGCGGCGCGCGTCCTCCCGCTTCACCCCCGGCTCCGGCCCGATATCGATGTGGGACTTGCCGATCCAGCCGCTCACGTACCCCGCGGGGGCGAGTCGCTCCGCGATGGTGACCTCCGCGAGCGGCAGCGGTCCACGCGTGTTGTCCTCGACGCCGAAGCGCTGCTGGTACCGGCCGGTGATGAGGGCGACGCGCGAGGGCACGCACTGCGGTGCCGACACGTAGCCACGTGTGAACCGCACGCCGTCGCGGGCCAACTGGTCGAGGTGGGGCGTGCGCACGTCCTTGTCCACACCCTGGATCCCGAGGTCGGCCCAGCCATGGTCGTCGGAGTAGACGACGAGGATATTCGGCCGATCGCCATCCGCCGCGACGGGCGCGGCATGCGGCGCCACGAGGAGAATCGCGACGAGCAGGGCCGCCTGTTTCATGGGGTGTCTCGCCGGGGTGGCTCGCATCATCGGTTCGCCAACGCGTCGATTTCCCCGATCGTGAACCGCACGCTCACGATGGAGCAGCCGACGTCCTCGGCGCGGTAGGTCGCATACGTCGTGGCGACGATCGTGCCGTCGGGCAGGAGATGAATCCCGGGATAGAAGCCGTCCTTGAACGTCTTCAAGAGGCTCACGCGGCATTGCCCCGGACGTCCCTGCCGGATGTCGTCGTAGGTCCCGACCCAGGCGATGAAACCCGCCTTGTCGCGTGCGTGGGGCGAGGCGTTCCGAAACGCGATCACGAGCCGGCCATCCGGCAGCCGGATGCCCTGGTGCCGGTCGCCAGTCAGACCCCACGGCGCGTC
>DNLZ01000507.1:0-8019 GCA_003488325.1 Planctomycetaceae bacterium | reverse complement strand
TCACGAGGCTCGTGCCGCTGCGGCGGTTCTCCCGCATCAAGCAGCAGAGTTCGGCGCCGTCGGGTGACCGAAACACGTAGGGCTCACAAGGGTGCTTGCCGTCGAGCTGCATGCCGTCGCAGGCCATGACGGGCTCCGACCAGGTGACGCCGCCGTCGCGGGTGATCGACTGCAGCACCTGCAGCGTGCCCTCCTCGCCGATGCCGCTCCCGCGGTGAAACATCCCGAGGTGCGAGCCATCCTCGAGCCGCACGATGCTCGAGAACGTCATGATGCAGCGGAATGGATCGTCCTTCACGAGAGGGCCGCCGATTGGCGGCAGCTCGCGCCACGTCCTGCCGTCGTCCTCGCTCATGATCCGCGGCATGAAGCCCTGATGACGGCCGGCGATGGGCCTCGGGTTCTCCTTGTCGATCAACGTGCGAGCGGCGAAGACCCAGATCCGCTCCTTGCCCTCGGGGTCGGCGAGACGGTAGATGCTCGGGCAGTTCTTGAAGTTCACGAAGTTCGGCGGCAGCGTGTCGTCAAGCCGCTTCCAGGTCAGGCCGCCGTCGTCACTGCGGGCCATCGGGCCGGCATGGCCGCCGTGCCCGATGTTCCAGACGCAGTAGATCGTCTTCCCGTCGGCGAGGAGCGCCGTCGTCGGGTGCGCGTGATACTCCTCCGGCCCGGGGCCGCCACGGGCCACGAAGACCTGCCGCCGCGTGTCGTCGCTGAGATCGACACGGGCGATCGCCTGCTGATGCTGCCGCCAGAGGGCGCGGGTTTCCGCGGGGGCATCCTCCCAGGGCCGACGCTTGGCGGGGGCGGAAGCCGCCGGCCCCGGCTGCCCGTGGACGATCGCTGGCAGCGCGAACGCGAGCGCGGCGAGGAATGCGGCCAGGTGTTTCATGACACGTCAACCGTCAGGGAAAAAAGACGGGTACGGCCCACTTGCCCACGATGATCGTTTCACCGACGGCGCAACGCTTGTGAAAGAGCGTGCAGTAGTTGGCCGCTGAAGCCGGATTGAAGAGCGGAACTTCCGGCAGCGATACCTTCTCGAAGCCCTGGTCGAGGAGCGGCTGCGCCGCGGAGTCGACGTTGCGGTCGAGGACGGGCGTGAGGAAGAAGACCGCGCCGGCGCGATCGCACGTAAGCCTCTTGGGACCGTCCATGGGGATCGGCAGGAATCTCGCGCCGGCGAGCGCCGGCGGCATCGCGGCGGCGGTGTACCCGCGGTCGGAAAAGAGCTTCGCGCCGGCGACGAGCGGCTCCGCGGCCAGGTCTCCGCTCGCGAGCCTTCCGGCCGGCTCCTTCGCGAGCGGCCTGCCGTCGGCGTTGGCGTGGACGGCGGCGGCCTGTTGCTGCGGCGGCTTCCGCCCGCCGGAACCCTTACTCACGACCTGCCGCAGTCGCACCGCTCCGCTCACGTCTTTTCCCGCCGCGGCGTCCTCCTCGCGAAACGTGGCGAGCAGGATCTCGCGATCCTTGACGCGGTTGAAGTCATAGATGATCCGAATGACGCCGTCGGGCGTCTCTTGGCCGTCGGGATACGACACGCCGGGTCGCTCGTCGAGCATGAGGCCGCCCGACCATGTCGCGCCGTCGTCAGTCGAGATGAAGGCCATGAGATGCGACCGTCCGGTCGGCCGGTCGAGCGGCCCGTGCTTCACGAGCAGCAGATTTCCCGACGCCAGCCGCCGCACGAAGAACCGGGCAGGCGTGTGCGGCAGCGCCGAGGGCACGAGGTCGGGCCAGCTCGCGCCCCGGTCCGTCGAGACGCTCTGGCCGATCCCGTACGTGGTGCGGACGAGCATCAGGAGGGCGTGGTCCTTCCGCTCGACGATCATGTGCTCGTCGAACTGCCGCACGTCTTTCGGCACCTGGCACGCCCCGCGGACGCTCCAGGTGCGGCCCGCATCCGCCGACACGACGATCTGCGCGCTCTTGTCGTGCTCGCGCCAACGCGAGATCGGCAGCGCCCACTCGCCGGAGGAGAGCACGGTCGGCTTGCACATCATGACGCCGTCGCCGATGCGGCGGGGCTGTGACCACGCGGGCCGCTCGGCCTCCGGCGTGGCCGTCTCGACGCACCACACGCCGAGCTGCGTGTCGCGACGTCCCCTGTCCATCTGCGCCCAAAAGAAGAAGAGCCGGCCGTCGGGGGACACCCACAGCTCCGGGTCGAAGGCGCGCACCGGCCCATCGGCGTCGGGATCCACGACGAGCACCTCCCGCCAGCTGCCGCCGTTGTCCGCGCTCGTGGAGAGCACGACGTAGTTGTTGGCATCCTCTCCCGGCGTGACGCCGGCGTACCACGTGGCCCAGAGCCGGCCCTGCGGCGTCACGGCCATGCTCGGGATGCCGGTGAAGGCCCTGTTGGTCGCGGCCTGCTCCGGCAGCGGCGGGCCGAGATGCCGTGGCGGCTCGAGCGACGCGACCTCCGCGGCGGGAGTCGCGTGCGCACCGGTGAGGAGGGCGAGGGCGATGACTGCGAGGGCGGCTCTCATGGGCATCTCCAGTGTCGTGGACTGCTCCAGGATGCGGATCACTTCGTGGAGAGCAGGTCATCGGTCTCGGCGAGTGTGAAGCGGGTGCTCACGACCGAATGTTTTTCCGGACCGGGGCGGTACTTGATGTACGTGGTGGCGACGAGTGTGCCGTCGGGCAGGAGCTCGATGTCGGAGTAGCCGCAGTCGGAGTTGCCCTGGCCGGGCCCGTCGGTCGCCGTGCGGCTCGCGTTGCTCAAGAGCTTGATCCGGTACTGCCCCTCGCGGCCGGCGACGATGTCGTCGTAGCGGCCGACCCAGGCGACGTAATTCCCGAAAGTCGGGCTCGTCTTCGCCATGTCACGCATCGCCACGACGAGCCGGCCGTCGGGGGCGTATTTCGCCGCGTGACGGTCGCCGGTGAGCGCGGCGGGAAGCTCCCGTGGTGCGCTCCAGGTGCGGGCGTCGTCGTCGCTCACGGAATAGAGCGAGTTGTGGCGGCGGGTGTTCTCCCGCATGAGCATGAGAAGCTGCCTCCCGTCGGGCGAACGCACGACGCAGGGCTGCGCCCACTGCCCCGGCACGCCGAGGATCACCCGTTCCTTCCCCCAGGTGAGACCGCCGTCGAACGACTCGCTCTGCCAGACGACCGGATGCGGGTCCTTCGCGTTCGTGGGGTCGCGGCGGTCGGACCACATGACCAGCCGCCTGCCGCCGTCGAAGGGGAGGATCGTCTTCGGCGCGACCTCGCCCACGAGGCCGGTCTCCTCCATGGGCGACCAGCTCGTGCCGGCGTCGGCCGAGAAGGCCCGGCGGATGTTCCCGGGAAAGTCGCAGGCCCCGAAGACGAAGAGCCGTTCGACTCCCTGCGGATCGGTGAGCCGGTGGATCACCGGCGTGGTCGTCTTCACGTTCCACCAGTCGGCCGGCGTGGACAGGGGCTCGGTCCAGGTGCGGCCGCCGTCGTCGCTGCGGGCGAGCGGGCCCAGGTGGCCGGCGTGGTTCATGCACCAGGCCGCGAACATCGTCCGGCCGTCGGCCATGAGCACCGTATCGCAGTGCCCCTGGTAGGCCTCGGGAGTGCCGCGGGCCACGAATGCATGCCGCGCCGTGTCCCCCGAGATGTCGACCGTCGGGATCGAGATCTGCCGCAGCGCGCCGGCCGTCGGCCCGGCGAAGGTCGGCGGGGTCGGTCGCGTGCCGCCGGCCGCAGCGAGGTCCTCCAGCCGCCCGAACATGATCCGGTCGCTCGAGCCCTTGTGGTCGCTCTGCGTGACCGCCAGCCAGATCGTGCCCTCGTGCTCGTGGAACGTCGGATACTGGAACGAGTGCGGCGATTCGAACCGGTATTTCCGCTCCCAGGTCTTCCCATCGCGGGAGACGTCGACGTTGAAGACGCTGCGGTTGCAGTCGGCGACCTTGGTGTTCTCCTGCCAGCCGAGGTGGTAGACGCCACCGAAGCGGTCGAACGTCGGCTTCGAGTTCAGGCCGTTCGGCACGAAGGGCTGTGGCGCGCCGACGCTCCACGTGCGGCCGTCCCTGCTCGTCGTGAAGTGGTAGTTGCCCTTGTCGTTTCGGCAGATGGCCATCCAGGTGCCGTCGGGAAGCCGGTTGACGGCCGATTCGCTGAGCTGCTCCGCCTGCGGCTCGTTGTAGTGGCCGATCACCTCGAAGGTGGCGAAATCGTCGAGCAGGACGGCGAGTGCGTTCTGCTTGCCCTCGAAGTTATTGAGCGCGACGTAGCGGCGGCCGTCGAACTCCTTGAACGAGTCGAAAATGTAGAGGCCGCGGCGCACCGGCGGCTTCGTGAAGCCGCCGGCCATGGCGTCGGCATGAAAGTGCCGCGGCTCCATGTCGAAGACGCCGGCCGCCGTCTTGAGCTGCGCCTTGTGGATGCTCCCGGCGAAGGCCTGGGTCCTCAGGTCGAAGTCGCGATACCAGGTGACCGCCTGCTCTCCGGACGGCTGGCTGCAGAACCAGCACCTCAGCGTGTGCTCGTCCTTACGGATGATGCGGGGTACGAAGATCTCCGCGTCGGGCAGTGTCGCGTTGGCGAACTGCTGGCCCGCCTTCGCCAAGAGGTGGGTCTTCTCCACGGCGAGCGTCTCGAGATCGACCACCGTGAGCACGCAGTACATCGCCTTGCCGGCACCGTGCCCCGGCGCGACGTCGTTGTCGTGCTCGACGATGTAGGCCCGACCGCCCACGCAGACGAACTCCGCATCGTGGGCCCCCTTCACCTGCGGCGCCGAGACGCGGACGAGCCGCTCGAGCACCGCGTCGGCCGCGGCCTTGGGGTTCCAGCCGGCGGGGAGGATCGTCGCGGCATGTGCCGGGGCGGCCGGGGTGCCGCGGGCCCCTTGGGTCGCGGGCCGCGGGGCGAGCGGCCGGCTGATGAGCATCTTCACCTTGGATTTTGTGCCGGTGAGCCGCTTCGCGAGGACGTCGTCCTCGGTGAAGCGGGCGAGCAGAATCTCGCCGTCGGTCGCCCGGTTGCGGTCGTAGGAGACGTAGATCGTGCCGTCCGGCGCCTGGAAGCCGTCGGGGTAGGAGATGCCCGCCCGCTCGTCGAGCACGAGACCTCCCCGCCAGGTGGCGCCGTCGTCGTCGGAAAGCCACGCGCTGAGCTTCACGCGCCCCTCGTGGGCGTCGATCGTGTCACCGTGCTTCACGAGGAGCAGCCGGCCGGAGGCGAGCCGGCGCACGTGGAATCGGGCATTGGGCTGGCGGATGCCCGGCGGCTCGGTCGGCTCGGCCCAGGTGCGGCCGCCGTCGGTAGACGTGGATTGCATGATGCCCTTGGCGGTGCGGGCGAGCATCCAGAGCGACTTGTCGCGGCGCTCGACGATCATGTGCTCGTGCCAGTCGGGATTCGGGAACGTCACCCCCCCGCGCCGCTGCCAGGTGGCCCCCTTGTCGGTCGAGACGAACACGTTCGCGCCGCGGAGCGGATCGAGTTCGGGGAACAGCGCCTGGAACGGTCCGAACATGCCCCGCTCCCCGGGAAGCGTGCCATGCCGCTGGTCGAGCGAGATCGGCAGCATCCACTCGCCCGTCGAGAGCACGGTGGGCTTGTTGAGCGTGACGCCGTGCCAGATCCGGCGCGGCGGCGACCACGCGGGCTTCTCGGCGTCGGGGTTTTCGCAGACGCTCGCCCAGACGCCCCCGCGGCCGTCGAACATCTCCATGCTCTGGTCGAAGATGAGCCAGAGCCGGCCCAAGGGATCGGTCCAGAGATTGCCGACGAGGATGCTGCGGTCGCGGGGAAGTGTCGGTGCATGGGAGTCGACGACGAGCCGTGGCTTCGACCAGGTTTCGCCGTCGTCGTCGCTCGTCGCCAGCACGAAGAAGGCCTTCGGGCTGTCGCCGCCGGCGACCCAGCATGCCCAGAGCCGGCCCTGCGGCGTCCGCTCGATGCCGATCGTCATGCCGTAGTCGAGCTTGTCGTAGTCGTACTGCGGCAGGGGGTCGGTGTTGAGCACCGGGGGAATGAGGGCGAGATCGGCGATACGGCGGAGCGTCTCCCGCTCGTAGGCCCGGATCTCGTCGGGAGACATCGCGGCGAAGCGGGCTTCGGCGGAATCCTGGGCGACGGCCGCCGCAGGGTGTGCCACACCACACGTCGCCAGGCCGATCACCAGGAACAGCGGCCAGAGTCTGCGGGTCATCGGAGGTCGCTCCTCGGGCGGGTACTCGGGATACTACTTGGGCAACGCCGCGGACGGCCGCTGCATGCCGCGGACCCTGCTCTTGACGAGCTGCTTGAACGCCGCGTTCGACGTCACGAGCCTGCCCGCCTGCACGTCCTCGTCGCGGAAGCGTGCGAAGAGGATCTCGGCCGCGCCGCCGCGATCACGGTCGTAGTGGACGTAGACGTCACCGTTCGGGGTCTGGGCGATGTCGGGGTAGGAGACGCCGGCTCGCTCGTCGAGTAGAAGCCCCTTCGACCAGGTCTTGCCGTCGTCGCTCGAGAGAAAGGCCGTCAGCTCCTGGCGCACTCCCCAGTCCTGCGGCCCCTTTCGCCCGGGAGACGTGGCCATGTCCTGACCGTGCTTGACGAGCAGGAGATTCCCCGACGCGAGCCGGCGAAACACCGCCTTGCTGTTGACGTGTGGAAAGAAGGTCGTCTGCGGCTCCCAGGTCGCGCCGCCATCACGGGAGAAACTCTGGAACGCCTCCCGCATGCCCCGCGAGAGCATCCAGAGCCGGCCGTCCGCCAGTTCGACCACGGAGTGCTCGTTGAAGCAGCTCTCCTCGAAGATGATGCCGCCGCGGTACCGCCAGCTCGCCCCCTCGTCGTCGGAGACGAACACGTTGGCCCCGCGCACGGCGTCGAGCTCCCGGTAGCGGTCGGCGAAGGGTTTGTCGATGTGCCAGCGTTCCCAGAGCGACACCGGCAGGATCCATTCGCCGCTCCTGCACACGATCGGCTTGTTGAGCGACGCGCCGAAGCCGATGAAGACCGGCTCGGTCCATGCCGGTTTCTCGGCATCGGGATCGTCGCAGCGGACGAACCAGTTGGTGCAACTGCCGTCGAACATGCCGCACGACTGGTGGAAGAAGAGCCAGAGCCGCCCCTGCGGATCGCACCAGAACGACCCCAGCCGCGTCCCCATCTTGAGGCCGTGCGCCTGCGGGTCGATCACGAACACGGGGTCCCGCCACGACGCTCCCGCATCGTCACTGAAGCTCGCCAGCAGATACGCGTTGGGCCCGTCCTGCCCGCCAGCCCAGCAGGTCCAGAGCCGGCCCTTGCGAGTCGACTCCATGCTCGCGGCCATCGCGAAGGGCAGATACTTGTCGGCATACGCCGGAAACGGGTCGAGAATGAGCTGCGGTCGCACGTGGATGCTGTTGAGCAGCTCCTGCGTCACCGGCACGGCCTGCGGCTGCGGGTCGGCGGCGCACAGGGCGGCCGGCATCGACAAGAACGCGAGGGCGGCAACGGCAGTGCAGGCGAAGCGCATGATTCAAAGTCCCGGCGGCACGAGGGGCTGCGACTCGTAGAGGATCACGCCGCCACGGGCGACGATCTGCCGCTGCACGGCTGGAACATCGACCGAGCGGGGCTGTGCGCCCGCGTCGATCGCGGTCTTCGCCGCGATGCCGCAGGCCTCGCCGAGGGCCATGAAGACGGGCTCCATGCGGATCGTCTGGTAGCCGACGTGGCTGGCACTGCACGCCACGGGCACGAGGAGCCCATCGACGCACTTCGGCACGAGGATACGGTAGGGCAGCTGCAGGGGCTGATGGTCGATGTAAATGTAGCCCTCCCGCACGCCCGGATGCGCCGGGTCGTACTTGCGCACCGCGTGCGAGTCGAAGCCGAACTCTGCGATGGCCACGCCATCGGGCTTGCGGCGGGGCAGGCCGGTGGCAGGGTCGAGGGCGGCGTCCCGCTGGGTGAACGTGTATTCGCCCCATATTCGCCGACCCTGCCGCACGTAGATCTGGTGCGGGCGGTGCCGGTTGTCGGTGAACTCGTCCCTGGGGAAGCCGTACTGCCGTGCCTCCTCGCGGATGGCGGCGGGCACCTCGGGGTCGTTCT
>DNLZ01000334.1:1686-10887 GCA_003488325.1 Planctomycetaceae bacterium | reverse complement strand
CAGGGGACGGGAGTCTGGACGTGGCGAAGCCGCGGGCGGCGGTCGGAAACGCCCGGCTGGCGCGGCAGGGGGCATCGGCCGGCTGACATCGGTCCGTCCGTGCGCCGCCGCCGCTCGGGCGCCCCCGCCCGCACCGGGAGACGCGGGCGTGACACGACCGCCGCCGGCGATCATCATCGGGGAGAGCGAACGCCGCCGGGCTCGAGGCCGTGATGGGTGAACCGACGACCGCCACGACTGCCGGTGGCGGTTTTTTCCCGTCCCTCGACGCGCTCGAGGTGGTGCTCTGGCCGACCCTCGTGCTGGCGGTGTTCGTCTGCACGGCGATCGCGGGCGACCTCGTCGTCGCCCTCGCCGCCCGCTGGCGGATGCTGCACCGACCCGAGCGGCAGACCGGGCATGCCCTGCCCACCGCGCGGGGTGGGGGCATCGTGGTCGCGGCCGCGACGACGTGCGCCACGCTCCTGCTCGCCTGGCGCTGGCCGACCGATCGCCCCGCGATCCTCATGGGAGTGCTCGTGCCCTCCCTGGTCGTCGCGATCACGGGCCTGCTCGCCGACTCGCGGCGGCTTCCCACGCTCGCTCGTCTGGCCGTGGAGGTCACCGTCGCGGCCTGGATCACCGCCACGCTCGGCCCGATCGCGATGATCACGCTGCCGGGAGCACCACCGCTCCCACTCGGCAACCTGGCGTGGCCGGTCACGATGCTGTGGATCCTCGTCGTGATCGAGTCCCTCGCCGCGCTCGACCACGTCGATGGCATGGTGGCGTGCGCGGGCGTGATCGGAGGAACCGTCGCGCTCGTCGGCGGCTGGATGATCGGGTCGTCGGTCATGGTCCTCCTGGCCGCGTTCGTCGCGGCGGCGGCGGGCGGCCTGCTCGTCTTCAACTGGGATCCGTCGCGCATCGTCATGGGCCGCTCCGGCAGTGGCTTCGTGGGCACGCTGCTCGCCGCGATCCCACTCGCGTTTCAGCCCGCCGACGCGCGCTCCTCGCTCCTCGTTCCGATGGTGCTCTGCCTCTGGCCCCTCATCGTCGACCTGCTGGTCTCGATGCCCTTCCGGATCGGCGGGCGCGCCGCGACGTCCGGGGAACGCGCGCCGCTCCTGATCGACCGGCTCACGCGGGCCGGGGCGAGACACGCCCAGGCGGTGCTGTTCTTCGGAACGCTCGCGGCAGCGGGCGGACTCGCGGGAGTCTGGGCATACGGAAAGCCCACATCGGCCGTGAGTGTGTTCCTGCCCCCCCTCGCCGCCCTGATCGCCCCGGCCCTGGTCGCCGGCGCGGTCCTCTGGCTGCGAGCGCGTCCACGCACCGTCGAGGTGGGCGCGGACGAGCCCGCCTCGACCCTTCCCTGATGCCAGCCGTCGTGCCGTCGATGATGATGCCACCCGCGCTGGTCTGGTTCGCCGGGGTCCTCGTGGCATTCATCGCCGCGGCCATGCTGACGAGCCGCCTCGTCGGCATCCTGCTGCGTGCGGGGGTGATCGATGCATCGACCGTCGCAGGCCGCCCGCGACCGGTTCCCCGCGGTGGCGGGCTCGCGATCATCGCCGTGGTGGTCGGCGCGGCCCTCGTCGCGACGATCCGCGACGCCGCGACGGCCGGTCGGGCGATGGCGGCCCTCATGCCGGCGATGCTCGTGGCCGCCGTGAGTTGGCGGGACGACATCAGCCCGCTGCCGGCCCGGCTCCGCCTCGCCGTGCACCTGCTCGCAGCCATCGTCGCCGTCGCGATCCTCGGACCGGCGGAGCGCGTCGATCTCGGCACCATCGGCTCGCTCGACATCGGCGCGTGGGGCTGGCCGCTGTCGGTGCTCTGGATCGTCGGCATGACGAACGCGTTCAACTTCATGGACGGCATCGACGGCATCGCGGGGATCGTGGTCATGGCGGTCGGTGCGGCTGTCGCCGTGGCGGCAGCGGTGCTCGACGCCCCCGCGGTGGCGACCCTCGCCGCAGCGGTCGCGGCCGGTGCGGGCGGATTCCTCACGGTCAACTGGCCGCCGGCCCGGATCTTCATGGGGGACGTGGGCAGCACGTTCTGCGGGTTTCTGCTCGGGGCACTGACGCTCGCCGTGGACGGGGACTCCGTGCCCCGGATGCTGCCCGTGACCGTCGTCAGTTCGTGGCCGTTCCTCTTCGACACGATCGCGACCGTGCTCGGCCGTCTGGTTCGCGGGCACGACCTGCTCCGTCCGCACCGCGGGCACTGCTATCAGCGGCTCGTGGCGGGTGGCTGGTCACATCGCGCGACGGCGAGCCTGTACGGCGGCCTCGCTGCGTTCGCCGGGGCGATCGTGGTCGCTCCGCTGTACGACCCGACCGTACTCGATGCCGCGACCGCCCTGGCGATCGCGACACCGCTCGTCGGCGGTACGCTGATCGCCGTCCTGGTCGGCATCGCCGCGCGACGTCCCGTTCGACAGGCAGCCGGCTCCGCCCCGGCCGCTGACCGTTGAACCCGCACGGGAGGCCGAGGCCCGGGTCTTCGGGTCCGGTCGAAAAGCCGAGGTTTTCTGCCGGTCGCCGGCCGACGCATCCCGTGGCGGCAGCCGTTCGGCGCGGTCTGGTCGTCTCGAGGGGGCAGCGGACTGGCAGCGGACGGCGCCACGGTGTCGAATATTCGGGGTGGCTTCGGTGGTGCGCCGCGTCGCTCGTCGCGGGGCACCGAGGCGACCATCCTCGTGATGTCCGTCACACTCCCGCGTCCGGCCGCGCGTCGGGCCCGGCTTTTGAGCCTCCGTCACCCCTTCCACGATGCCAACGACCGATCCCCTGCTGGAACACGTCGCCGACGCCCTCGCCACCGACCGTCTGTCGGTCGCCATCACCGAGATGGCCGCGCGTCACCCCGAGCGAGCGGCTGTGATCACGGGCGCGGGAAGCGGCTCACGGCGGGTCATCGACTACGCGACGCTCGGCGCGAGCCTGACGGCGCTCGAGACCCGGCTCGACGCCGTGCGGCCGGCAGGCGTCTTCACGACAGCCGAGCAGGCCGAGTCGCTCATCGTGATCGCCGCCGCCTGCGGCCGGCAGCGCGTGCCCCTCGCCTTTCTGTCGAGGGACTCCCGCGATCTCGCCGCCCCGCTCGTGGACTGGATCGCGATCGACGATTCGCTGAGCGTGCCGGGCGACCTCCGCACACGTCACGAACTGGAGTCGGTCCCACCTCCTGTGATCGTGGCCACCTCCGGCACGAGCGGTCCTCCCAAGCTCGTCGATCATGCCTGGGACTCGGTCCTCGCGGCCGCGCGGCTCGCCGAGCAGTGGCAGGGCCTCGGCTGGCTGCTCGTGTACGACCCGGCACGCTGGGCGGGCATCCAGGTCTGCGCACAGGCGATGCTGTCGGGGGGCTGGCTCGTCGTTCCGGAATCGCGGGACGACCCGAACGTCGTCGCCCGCGCCCTCGTGGACGAGTCGGTGGCCGTGCTGCCCGCCACCCCCTCGCTCATGCGGAGGCTGCTCACGGCCGCCGATCGATCCGTGCTCGTCCGAGGGCAGGTGGATCGCATCACGCTCGGAGGCGAGGCGGCCGACGCGCAGCTCCTCGCCGACGTGCGCGGGTTCTACCCCCTCGCGAAGATCTCACAGGTCTACGCGACGACGGAGCTCGGGGAGGTCTTTCGCGTGACCGACGGCCTGCCCGGCTTGCCGGCTGCGTGGATCGGACGGTCCCTGCCGGGGGGCGTGCGGCTCTCCGTGCGGCGGGACGGGGAGCTCGTCGTCCAGCTCTCGCGAGACACCGCGGAGGTGCTCACCGGCGACATGGTCGAGCGACGGGGCAACCGCTACGAGTTCACCGGCCGCCGTGGGGACGTCATCGTCGTGGGCGGGGTGCGGGTCCAGCCACGACGGGTCGAGGAGGTCATCCGGAGCGTTCCGGGAGTGGCCGACGCCCGCGTCTGGGGACTTCCCAGCGCGATCACCGGCGAGTTGGTGGCGGCCGAGATGGTGGCCGCGGACCCCCTGCCCGAAGGCGCGACGATCGACGGCGTGCGGGCAGCCGCCCTGGCCGCCTGTCGCGACCAGCTCGACTCCGCCTCGGTGCCGCGCGTGCTCGACATCGTGAAGCGCATCGCCACGACCGCGGCCGGCAAGACACCGCGCGGGGTGCGTCGGCCGTGACCCGCGCGCCGGATGCGTCGGCCGCGGGCTGGCAGCTTGCCGCAGCCTCGGCGGACGACACGTGGCGGCGCATCGCCGACGCGCTCGACACCGCCGCGCGGTCCTCGCGTCACCCGTTCCACCTGCTCACGGTCGCTTCGGTCGCTGCCGACGGCGCACCCCATGCCCGGACCGTGGTGCTGCGACGCTTCGACGCGATCCGTCGTGAAGTCTGGTTTCACACCGACGCCCGCAGTCCGAAGGTCGCCCAGCTGACGCACGATGCCCGCGTGGCGCTCCACTGGTACTCCGCCACGGACCGGCTGCAGCTGCGGATCGCGGCGCGGGCCACGCTGCATCATCGGGACGAGGTCGCCCGGGCCGCCTGGATGGCGGCGGAACCGATGAGCCGCGCCTGTTACACGACGCCCGTCGCACCCGGCACGGTGCTCGCGGGGTTTCCCGTCGCGCCGACCGCTCCGCTCGCGGACGATGACGGCGGTCTGGCCTCGTTCGTCGCGGTCCGCTGCCGCTTCACGGACGTCGAGGTGCTCTCGCTCCACGCGACGGGGCATGAACGCGTCGTGCTGCGGCTCGACGGCCCGGCTGCGACCCGGGACATCCTCGCGCCCTGACGCCGCATCGGAAGCCCGGGATCGCCGCTATCGATCGCCGGATTCCGCGATGAAGCCCCGCTTCCGCATCAGGGCGGTCGTCACGGGATCGCGTCCGCGGAAGGCCCGGTAGCCGTCTGCCGGCTCGATCGTGTTGCCGACCGAGAAGACGTGCCGTCGGAGCCTCGCGGCGACATCCGCGTCCCACGCCCCCGCGCCCTCCGTGAAGGCTTCCCATGCATCGGCCGTCAGCACGTCCGCCCACAGGTAGCTGTAGTACGCGGCGGAATACCCGTCGCCGGCAAAGAGGTGGCTGAAGTGCGGGAGCCGGTGCCGCATCCCGATCGCGCGCGGCATGCCGATCGCGGCCAGCGTGTCGCGCTCGAACGCCCCGGTGTCGGCGACGGGCCCCGCGAGATGGAGCTTCATGTCGACGAGGGCGCTGGCGAGGAACTCCACGGTGCGGAACCCCTCGTTGAACGTCGCCGCCCGCTCGATCCGCGACACGAGCGCGTCGGGAATCGCCGCGCCCGTGACGACGTGGCGCGTGAAGCGGTCCAGAATCTCCGGGGTCGCCAGCCAGTGCTCGAGAAGCTGCGAGGGAAACTCCACGTAGTCGCGTGCGACCCGCGTGCCCGAGAGCGACGGGTAGGTCACGTTCGACGCGAGGCCGTGCAGCGCATGGCCGAATTCATGGAAGAGCGTCGTGGCATCCTGCCACGAGATCGTCACCGGCGCCCCGGGGGGCCCCTTCGTGAAGTTGCAGTTGTTCGAGACGATGGCCGACGTCTCCCCATCGATCCGCGCCTGCGGTCGGTATCCGCTCATCCAGGCGCCGGACCGCTTTCCCGGTCGCGCGAAGGGATCGAAGTACCACAGGCCGACGTGACGACCCGCGCCATCGCGCACCTCCCAGACGCGCACGTCCGGATGAAAGACCGGGATGCTGCCGTCCGTCACCGGCGAGAAGTGCAGGTCGAAGAGCCGCGCCGCGACGTGGAACATCCCTTCCCGCAGCCGCTCGAGCTGCAGGTAGGGCATCACGTCGGCCTCGTCGAGGTCGTAGGTGGCCCGCCGCACCCGCTCCGAGTAGAAGCGGTGGTCCCACGGCTCGATCGTCACGCCACCCCCTTCCGCGTCGGCCATCGCCTGCATCGCGGCCACTTCGGCCTCGGCCGTCCGCACCGCCGGCCCCCACACCTCCTCGAGCAGGGCGAGCGCCCGGTCAGGCGATCCGGCCATCGAGTGCTCGAGCCGCCAGTGTGCGTGCGTGGCGTAGCCGAGCAGCGCGGCCCGCCGGGCACGAAGCCGTACCATGTCGCCCACGACGGCGTTCGTGTCGGTCGCCCCGCCCCCGTCTCCACGCGCGGCGAACATCCGATACACCTCCTCGCGCAGTCCGCGGTCGTGCGCGGTCGCGAGCAGGGGCTCCACCACCGAGCGCGTGTTGGAGAACGCCCAGCCGCCCGTGTGCCCCCGCCCACGGGCCGACTCCGCCGCCGCAGCGACCAAGGCATCGGGGATTCCGCGGAGCCGGTCGGCATCCTCCACGAGCACGAAGCGATCGGTCTCGTCGGCGAGAACGTGCTGCGAGAATGTCGTCGACAGCGTCGCCAGCCTCGCGTTGATGTCGGCCAGTTCCCGCTGCGCCGCCTCGTCGAGGGCCGCACCGCGACGCACGAAGGACGTGAACGTCAGCCAGCAGAGCCGCTGCTGCTCGGCCGTCAGGCCGCTCGACGCACGGGCGTCGTGGACCGCCTTGATCCGGGCGAAGAGCCGCTCGTTCTGCACGATCCGGTCGCCATGGGCAGCGAGCCGGGGTGCCATCTCGCGCTCGACCGCCCGCACGGCGTCGTCGGAGAGATTGCCGGTGAAGACGGCGTAGATCGAGGACACGCGATCGAGCGTCCTGCCGGCGCGCTCGAGGGCCACGATCGTGTTGGCAAACGTCGGCGGCTCGGGGTCGGCGGCGATCCGCTCCACGGCCGCGAGCTCCTCCCGCATCGCGGTCTCAAGCGCGGGCCCGAGATCGGCCGCGGAGACGCGATCGAAGGGCGGCACTCCGCCGTGCGGTCCCGGCCAGTCGCCGAGGAAGGCGGTCTCGTGGAGCGTGGTGACGGGCGGATGAGCCGAGGCGGATTGCATCGAGGGTGGTCCCTGCAGGTCGGAGATCACGGTAACGCCGAGCACCGCTCCGCAACCGACGACCAGCGACACGCGCCTGGACCTCGTGACGGAGCGAAAGCGGGTGTCGGTTGGGCCTGCGACGCGCATGCTGCATCGCTCCTTCGGGAGGTCGAGCCCGCTCCGACGGGCTCGCCGCGCGGTGTCCGAGGCGTCATGATACCGGCGAGGGCCGGTGCGGCGGGCGCCGGCATCGCGGCTCGAGGAGGCCACGTCATGCACGCTCCCCGTCAGCGCGACCGGCGGCGATCGATCTCCCTGGTCCTGTTCCTCGCGGCACCGTGGATCGGCGCCGCGTCGGCCGAGGCCGAACTGCACGCCGGCGCGAGCGTGGTGGATGTGACGCCGCAGCAGTTCCCCGTCTTCATCAATGGGGGCATGACGGCCCGTCGGGGCGAGCCCCGCGACATCAAGGCCCGCGCGCTCGTGCTCGCGGACGGCGACACGACGGTCGCCATCGTGGTCGCCGACAGCTGCATGCTGCCGAAGGACCTCGTCGACGGCGCCAAGTCGCTCGCGGCCGAGCGCACGGGCATTCCGACCGACCACATGACGATCTCGGCCACCCACACGCATACGGCGCCATCGGCGATGGGCGCCCTGGGCACGCCGGCCGATGAAACCTACGTGCCCTACCTGCGGCTCAGGCTCGCCGACGCGATCGCAGAGGCGCACGGCCGGCTCGAGCCCGCCCGCGTCGGCTACGCGTCGACCTCGGCGGCCGAGTTCACCGCCCTGCGGCGGTGGATCTATCGTCCGGATCGTGTGGGCACCGACCCGTTCGGCGACGCGACGGTGCGCGCGACGATGCACGCGGCCCGCGACAACCTCCAGAACGTGACGGGTGAGTCCGGACCCGAGGATCCCGAACTCGCGGTCATCTCGGTCCGCACGCCCGACGGCCGCCCGCTCGCCCTCCTCGCCAACTTCTCGATGCACTATTTCGGCGGCGGCCCGGCGGCCGACTACTTCGGCAGCTATTGCGACGCGATCGAGAAGCACCATGCGACACCCGACCGGACCCCGGTGGCGATCATGTCGCACGGCTGCAGCGGTGACATCTGGCGGGTGGACTACCGCACCGGGGAGCGCCAGGAGCCATTCGAGGCATTCGTCACCGGCATGGTGGACCGCACCACGGCGGCGGTCGCTGCCATCGAGGAGCACCGGGATGCCGACATCGCGATGGTGGAACGGCGGCTGCCGCTGGCGTATCGCGTCCCGGACGCGGCCCGGCTCGCCTGGGCGCGGGGCATCGCCGCCGCGCTCGAGGGCAAGCTCCCGACGACCCAGCCGGAAATCTACGCCCTCGAGCAGATCGCCCTGCACGAGCGGCGCACGACCGACGTCGTGGTGCAGGCCATCCGGATCGGGGACATCGCGATCACGACCACGCCCACCGAAACCTTCGCGCTCACGGGACTGAAGCTGAAGCGGCAGAGCCCCTCACCTCGCACGATGGTCATCGAGCTGGCCAACGGTGGCGACGGGTACATCCCACCCCCGGAGCAGCACGTGCTCGGAGGGTACACCACGTGGGCGGCCCGCTCGGCAGGGCTCGAGGTGCAGGCGGAGCCGAAGATCGTGGAGGCCTGCCTGCAGCTGCTCGAACAGGTGCACCGGCGGCCGCGCCGGCCACTCGAGCCACCCGACAGTCCGCTCGCCCGCCGCATCCGATCCCTCGACCCGGTCTGCTACTACCCCCTCGACGAGATGTCCGGCCCGGTCGCCCGCGATGCCGGAGCCCGCCATCGAGATGCCGTTTTCGAGGACGGGATCGTGTTCTGGCTCGACGGGCCGGCCGGCCCGAATCTCACCGCCGGACAGACGGTCAACCGCGCCGCCCACTTCGCGGGCGGCCGGATGCGTTCACGGCTGCCCGAGTGCGCGCGCGACTTCACCGTCAGTCTCTGGTGCTGGAACGGCCTCTCCGGAGATGCTCGCGACACGCTCGGCTGGTTCCTCTCGCGCGATCGACCGGACGGCACGACGGCCGCGGGCCTGCACCTGGGCGTCATCCGTGACGGCGGCGAGGCCGGTCGCCTCGCCCTGCTGCTTGGCGCGACGCGGCACGTCGGCACCACCTCGTTGAAGCGGTGGCAATGGCACCACGTCGCGCTCGTTCGCGATGCGGAACGGTGGCACACCTACGTCGACGGGAAGCCCGACGGCACCGGAACCTGGGCCCCGGAAGGTGCCCCGGGCAACGTCATGTTTTTCGGAGGCCGGAGCGACGGGGCGGACTCGTGGGAGGGCCGGCTCGACGAGATCGCGATCTTCGACCGCGCCCTCGACGC
>DNLZ01000334.1:0-1320 GCA_003488325.1 Planctomycetaceae bacterium | reverse complement strand
GCTCAGTCCCACCACCAGCGGCCGGCAGGCAGGCTGTCGGCACCGCCGCGGAGTTCGACGAGTACGCCCTCCTCGTCGATGATCAGGTTCGGTGCATCGAGGGCGATGCGTGGCTGAAGCGTCACGCCACCGCCGATCGGCGTCAGGAGCCTGCTGCCACGCCACACGGCATTCACGGCCGGCTGCACCTCCGTGGGAATCGCGTCGGTCTCGATCGACACCACTCCCTCGTCACGCAGCGCATCGGCGCCCCAGCCGGTGCGGCCATATGCGTCGTGCTCCTGCAGGTATGCGGCGGCCACGGCGAGATCGATCACGTTGCGCAGCTGGGCGTAGACCGGGCTGCGGGCGGCGATCTCGGGATACTTCCGGGTGAACGTCTCCGTGAACTGCTTGCTGGCGCGATCCGCGGAGGCGGCGGCGAGCCGGCGACCGTCGGGCCGCACCACCTCGTCGGCACCGCAGAGCTTCACACCCCGGCCGACGAGCTCGATCGCCAGATCGTCCTCGGCGATCCGCACGCAGCGGTAGTCGGGCACGAAGTACCAGCGCTGCAGCGCGTTGGCGGCGACGCCGCCGGCACTCGCGAGATCGATCCACGTCTTCATCGCCACGGGGGGAGGTTCGAGCCCGATGCCGATGAGCTTCATGCGGTAGTCGGCCTCGACGAGCACGTGCGCGAAGTGCGTGCCGGGGTGCACGCCGTCCACTCGCACGTCCTGTGGGCCGAGCGACTCCCGCATGCCCGCGACGATCTCGTCCACCGTGCCCCGCGGATTGACGCGGCCCAGCTTCCGCATGAAGGCCTGCATCGCGGCGAGGCCCTCGGCACGCGGGTCGATCGAGCAGCCGATCGTCCGATCTGCCGGCTGCCCGGGTGGAAACGCCCGCACGGCGGTGGCAAGGTCGGCGAGAAGGAGCGTGGGACTGCCGCTCTCGACGCCCCGGGTCCGGCCGGTCCCGTCGATGAACCAGCCCTCGGCCGGACCGGCCACCACGATCTCGCCGGGCCGCCCATCACTGCCCGGGTACACGAAGACGTACTGCAGCCTGGTGAGACCGGCGAGCACCGTGAGTTCCTGCGGGACGCCCCGACCATCCGCCACCGCGGCGGCGACAGCCGCCTCCAGCCGCGAGAGCGCGACCTTGCGAAGCTTCGAGGGAGCCCGCAGATCAGCCGGCAGGGCCGCCGTCGCGGCCCGCAGGCGCTCACGCGAGAGACCGGCATCGGTCACCATCTGCCACCGCAGGACTCCCTGCGCGTCGATCACGACGCCGGCGGCACCGGTGCCCGCACCGCCGCCACCGCCCATGCCGCCA
>DNLZ01000494.1:2413-2541 GCA_003488325.1 Planctomycetaceae bacterium | reverse complement strand
CGGTGACCGGCTTCACGGCGGGATCGGCCGGTGCGTCCTTCGGAGGCCGCGGGGTCTGGAGCTGCCGGCCGGTGGCGAGGGTCTGTGCGTGCGGGAAGAGCCGCACGTTGTTGTAGAGCTCCTCGTTG
>DNLZ01000494.1:0-2119 GCA_003488325.1 Planctomycetaceae bacterium | reverse complement strand
GTTGTTGTAGAGCTCCTCGTTGATCGTCCGCCACGAACTCAGCCCACGCGTGACCGGATGCGCGGTGCCGGTGTAGGTGACGTCGATCGGGGCCTGCGGCCCGTGTCCGGTCGACTGGAGGCCGAGCATCTCGTACCAGCCGGCGTTGTCGTTGCCGACGGGCACGGGCTGGCGGAAATCGGACCAGCGGTACGAGTGCATCGCGCAGTGCAGATTGACGGCGGGCACGCCGTCGCGGTGCGCCTGGAGGATGCGGGCGACGTAGGGCCGGTCGGTGACATCGGCGGAACACTCGTCGTGGATCACGAGGTCGTAGCCCGCGGCCCAGTCATCCTTCTCGTAGATCGAGAAGACCGCCTTCGTCGAGCGGTCCGGATTGTGGACCACCTCGACCGTCGCCCGCGTGCGCTGTTCGATGCCCTCCTTCAGGAGCCGCGTCTGCGTCGCATAGTCGTGGCAGCAGCCGCCGGCGATGAGCAGGATCCGCAGCGGCGGCGCGGCCGCCGGTTCCGCGGCGGCCGCTGCGAACTGGATCGCGATGACACCGATACCGACGAGCGACAGGCTGGCAGCACGCATCGACATTCCCCCCAAAGGTCGCGAAATCCCGGGATCGATCCTGACGGGCGACCACAGGCGTCGCGGGGGGAGTATACGCGGTGACTGGGCCGTGTCCCGGCGCCGGCGCGGTAGCCTCCCCGTCGCGGAGGCCCAGCATCGACCGGGAGTCCGCCCTCTCCGCAGGCCCATCGTGACCACCGATCATCCCCGTCACGGACTGCCCACCCTCGTGGCACTCGTCGTCGCCGGCATGATCGGCTCCGGGGTGTTCACGACGAGCGGCTACGCGCTCGAGGCGCTCGGTTCTCCCGGGCCGGTGCTCGTCGCGTGGGCGGTGGGCGGGGGCGTGGCCCTGTGCGGAGCGGTCGCGTACGGCGCGCTCGTGGAGCGGCGGCCCCAGTCGGGCGGCGAATACCTCTACCTCGCGCGGGCCGTCCACCCGTTCGCCGGCTTCCTCGCCGGCGTGGTCTCGTTCACGGCCGGCTTCAGCGGGCCGATCGCGCTGGCGGCCCTGACGTGCGAGCAGTACCTGCCGGTGCCGCTCCCGTCGTGGGTGCCGGAGCGCATGGTCGCGACGCTCGTCGTGCTCGTCTGCGGCGCCGCCCACGCGGGGTTCGGCCGCTTCGCGACCCGCGCCGGCACCGTGATCGTCGCGGTGAAGATGCTCGTCATCCTCGTCCTCGTGGCCGTCGGCGAGTTCGTCATCGCCGGCCGCCCTCCGGTCGCCGCCGCCGCGACCACCGCACCTTCGGCGGGCGCCTTCGCCGCGACCGTGACCTGGATCATGTTCAGCTACATCGGCTTCAACCAGGCCGTGTACGTCGCGGCCGAGGCCGTCGAGCCGGTGCGCACCGTGCCCCGTGCGCTCGTCGTGGGCACGCTCGTCACGACGGCCACCTACCTCCTGCTCAACGACGTCTTCCTGCGCTCGGCCCCGTACGACGTGCTGGCGGGTCGGGCCGACGTGGCGTCGAGGGCCGCCCTCGCCCTCGCCGGGCCGGCCTTCGACACGGCCTTGCGGTCGCTCGTCGCGCTCGCGACGTTCACGTCGGTGGCGAGCATGATGATGACCGGGCCGCGGATCACCACCTGCATGGCCGAGGACGGCGTCTTTCCCCGCTGGTGCGGCGGAGAGCATGGCGTACGAAACTCGGTCCTCCTGCATACCACCCTCGCGGTGCTCCTCGTCCACCAGGCGACGATCCTCGGACTGCTCGGCTATCTCGGCGTCACGCTCTCGCTCGTGTCGGCGCTCACCGTGGCCACACTCTGGCTCCCCGCGGCGCCGCCCCCGTACGGCGTCGAGTCGGCGCCTTTTCCCCGGGCGGCCGTGGCGGCCCGCGTCGCCGCGAGCGTCTACATCGTGGCGACACTCGGGTTCATCGGCCTGCTCGTGCGGCACGAGCCGCGGCAGCTCCTCGGCACGGCGGTCACGTTCGCGAGCGCCGGGCTCATCTGGCTCGTCATGCGGCGGCGGAGTTAGAGCGCATCCGAGATACGTGTGTCGCCGGATCGGGGGCGGCAGAAGTCTCGTCGCGTGGGCCGCCGCGGCCCAATG
>DNLZ01000263.1:439-6762 GCA_003488325.1 Planctomycetaceae bacterium | reverse complement strand
GCACGGCGCGGCGCGCGAGCCGCCGTTCGCAGGCCGGCGCGGGCCGTGCCGCGGAAGGCCGCGCGGGTTGCGGCAGCGGTGCATCCGGACATCGATCAGCCCGCGGGTGACTTCCAGATGGGGCTCAACATGTGCGTGCCCGCGGCCGACATCCTCGCGCTCTTGGGCGGGAAGCCCTGAGGCCGCTCCGGCCGGCACGCGTCAGCCGACGCGGCCGAGGCCGAGGGTCGGCCCCCAGCGATCGATGATGACGCGCCGCAGCCGCTCGAGCGCGGGGTCGGCGAGCCCCGGGTCCCGGTCGAACATGTCGATCGCGTCGCGGCGGGCTTCCGCGACCACGTCCATGTCGTGCACGAGGTCGGCGAGGTAGAGCGGAGGGGCTCCACTCTGGCGGGTGCCCACGAGGTCTCCCGGCCCCCGCAGGGCGAAGTCGCGCTCGGCGAGCTCGAACCCGTCCGTCGTCGCCACGAAGGCGTCGATCCGGGGATGGGGCTCGTCGACTCCGCCGGTCACGGCGCCGCAGATGCCCTGCAGGCCGCCGCGGGCGACGCGGCCGCGGAGCTGGTGCAGCTGCGCGAGCCCGAAGCGCTCCGCGTCGAGGATCGTCATGATCGTCGCCTCGGGCACGTCGATCCCGACCTCGATCACGCTCGTCGACACGAGCACGTCCAGCCGGCCCGACCGGAAGTCTTCCATCACCGCCGCCTTCGCCTTCGCGGACAGGCGGCCATGGAGCAGCCCGAGCCGGAAGGCCTCGAGCGGGCCGTTGGCGAGCTCCTCGTACGCGGAGGCGATGCTGGCGACCGCACCGCGCGTGTCCTCCACCGCCGGCACGACGACGTACCCGCGCCGGCCGGCGGAGAGCTTGCGGCGGACGAATCCCCACCAGCGGTCGACCTCCGCCGGGCCCACGCGGTACGTCGCCACGGGCTGCCGACCGGGCGGACCCTCGTCGAGCACCGAGACGTCGAGGTCGCCGTACACGGCGTGGGCGATGGTGCGCGGGATCGGCGTCGCCGTCATCACGAGGGTGTGCGGATCGGCCTGGCCGTGCTGGAGAATCGCCCGCTGGAGCACGCCGAACCGGTGCTGCTCGTCGATGACCACGAGCGCGAGCCGCCGGAACCGCGCCGACCCACGGACGAGCGCCTGCGTGCCGACCACGATGTCGGCCTCCCCAGACGCGATCCGCGCGAGCGTGCGCTCGCGTCGGGACGCCGCCTGCCCGCCGACCAACAGGGCGACACGGACTCCGCTGCCCGCGAGCAGCCGTTCCAGCGTCGCCGCATGCTGCCTGGCGAGCAGTTCCGTCGGCGCCATGAGGGCGGCTTGATGGCGTTCGGGCCTCTCGCCGGGACGCGTGGCCGCGTCCCCCTGCGGGGGCTGCACGGTCGTGCCGACCGCCGCCAGCATCGCGTAGACGGCGATGGCGGTCTTCCCACTCCCGACGTCCCCCTGCACGAGCCGGTTCATCGGCTCCGCGCGCGCCAGGTCGGCGGCGATCTCGCGGCAGACGCGATCCTGGGCCGGCGTGAAGGGGAAGGGAAAGCGGGCGCGAATCCGGCCGTCGAGGCGATGATCGATCACGAGTGGCGTGGCCGACCGCTCCTCGCGCTGACGCCGACGGTGCATCCGCAGCGCGAGCTGCAGCATGAGCAGCTCCTGGTAGACGAATCGACGACGGGCCGCCGCGATCAAGGGAGCGCTCGCCGGCCGGTGCATCTGGCGAAGGGCCTCGCCGATCGGCAGGAGCGACTTCTCCCGCAGCACCGCCTCCGGCAGCGCCTCGGGCCACGCGTCCGCGGCGTGTCGCACGGCGGCCTCGACGGCGAGACGCACGTGCGACTGGAGCACGCCCTCCGCCAGCGGATACACCGGCAGCCAGTCGCACCCGTCGGCGACCTCGTCCGCTCCCAGCCAGCGCACCTCGGGGTGCGCGAACTCCCAGCCTCCGCCGACCTCGCGGGGTTGGCCGGCGATCACGATCCTCGTGCCGACCGTGAAGCGTCGCGCGAGAAAAGGCATGCCGAACCAGACGGCGCGCACGCGGCCGCCCGCGGTGCAGCCGATCGTGACCACCACCAGTGCGCGGCCCACGGCCGTCGTGCGGGAGGCGACGTCGAGCACCTCGCCGGCGAGGCTCGCGTGCTCCCCCGGCCGGAGCGAATCGACCGCGTGCGCACCGGAAAAGTCGCGGTAGTCGCGCGGAAAGTGGAGGAGTGCGTCGCGGACGGTCACGAGCCCGAGCCGGGCGAGCCGTTCGGCCCGTGCCGTGCCGACGCCCGGCAGCCGCTCGAGGGGCGTCGCCAGGGGGGCCGTGTCGCGGCCTTCGATGACGCCGGGCGAGCGGGCGGGCGGATCCATGGCCGCAGTGTAGCGGCGGCGTCCCCGTGGCATGCGGAACCCGGGGTCCAGCGGGGCTCGGGGAGTGCGGAGTGCCCGCGTGTCAGACGGCCCCACGGCGCTGCAGGTCGCGGTAGGCCTCCACGGCGAGCTGGTCGCACCGTTCGTTCTCCGGGTGGCCGCTGTGACCGGCGACGTGCGTGAAGCGCACGTCGTGCGCGGTCGCGAGCCGGTCGAGCTCGCGCCACAGGTCCTCGTTCTTGACCGGCACGAGCCGGCCCTTCTCGCGACGACGCCAGCCCTGCTGCTTCCACTTGGGCAGCCACTCGGACAGCCCTGTGCCGACGTACACGCTGTCGGTGACGAGTTCCACCACCGTCGGCCGCTTGAGCTGGCGGAGCCCCTCGACGACCGCCGTCAGCTCCATGCGGTTGTTGGTGGTCTGCGGTTCGGCACCCGAGTCGCTCGATTCCCGACCCGACTCCGGATGTCGGAGGATGTAGGCCCATCCGCCGGGGCCGGGGTTTCCACTGCAGGCGCCGTCGGTGAAGAGCACCACTTCCGCCGCGTCTCGAACTCGTGCCATGACGATGCATCCACTCCCGCGCGTTGCCCGAGCGTCCGCTCAGGCGACATCCCTCGACGACCCCTGCGGCACGGCGGGACGATCCCGCCGCCCACCATCGTCCCCTGCCGGACTCAGCCGCACCGGCAGCCGCACGGTGAAGCGGCTGCCGCGACCGAGCTGGCTCTCCACGGTCACGTCGCCGCCCAGCAGACGGCAGAGTTCGCGCACGATCGAGAGCCCGAGCCCCGTGCCCGAAAACTCCCGGGTCATGGCGTCGTCGCGCCCCACGAAGGACCGTCCCTGGCGGAACTTCTCGAAGATGGCCTGCCGGTCCTCGTCGGCGATTCCCACACCGGTGTCGGCCACGGTCACCGCGAATTCCTCCCCGCGCGGCCCGCTGCCTCCGGGCGCCGCGGAGACGTCGATGCGCCCCCCCTCCGGCGTGAATTTCACGGCGTTCGACAGCAGGTTCGCCACGATCTGCTGGACCTTGGCCTGATCCTGCTCGACCCGGTCGACGTCGTGGTCGATCGTCAGCGACACCTCGATCCGCTTGCGTTCCGCCAGCGGCCGCACCATGTCGCACTGCGCGGCAAGCACCGACTCGAGGCGGAACGCGACGGGCCGCACCTCCATCTTCCCCGCCTCGATCTTCGCGAGATCGAGGATGTCGTTGATCATCTCGAGGAGCATCCGTCCCGAGGTGCGGATGTTTTCGACGTACCGACGCTGCTTGTCGTCGAGCGCCTGGATCGCCCCCAGCACGTCGGAGAATCCGATGATGCTGTTGAGCGGCGTCCGCAGCTCGTGGCTCATGGTCGCCAGGAAGTCGCCCTTGAGCCGATTCATCTCGTAGAGGTTCAGGTTCGCCCGCGCGAGCTCGTCGACCTTCTCGTCGAGCGCCCCGTTCGCCTTGCGCAGCTCCTCCTGCGATTCGATGAGCCCCCGGAGCATGCGGTTGAAGGCGACGCCGAGCTCCTCGAACTCGTCGGCCGTGTGGATGTCGGCCCGAGCGTCGACGTTGCCGTGACGCACCTCCTCGCTCACCTCCCGGAGGTGGGCCAGCGGCTTGACGATCACGTAGCGCACGATCGCGTAGGCGGCGAGCATCGCGAGGAACACCGTGATGATGGCGGTCGCGAGCAGGATCGCGCGGTTCCAGTTGATGGCCTGACGCGTGGCGCGATCGGGCATGATCACCTTGACCACCGCCATCAGGTCGCCGTCGTTGAACGCGCGGGCGTCGGGATGGCCCGCCGTGTCGCCGCCACCATGGCAGACCAGGCAGCGTGCCTGCGCCCGCACCGGCTGGTAGTAGTGGTATTCCGCGCCGTCGGTGGTGCGAAACTCGCGGTACTCGGCCGTGCCGGCCGGTGGTCCGGTCGCCGACACCGTGGCGGCGGGCGGTGCATCGGAGCTGAAGTAGTCGAGCACCGCCTCGTCGAGACGCTTGTAGCTCGCCCGCTCCTCCGGTGTCGCGTGGGGCCGCAGCAGTCGCCACTCGTACCGCTCGTTCTGCAGGAGCCGCCCGAGGCCCCCGCTCCCGGTCGAGCTGGTGCGGTCTTCCTGCCCATCGCCACGCACGCGGCCCGCGAGATGGTGCTGGAGGAGGATCGCGTCGACGACGTGGCGTCCCGTGCTCCGTGTCGTCGCATAGACGAGCTGCTCCGTGCGGCTGCCGTACCACCAGAAACTTCCGGCGATGAGCGCGAACAGGCAGATGCCGAAGAGGAATCGGCACTTCCGCTCGAGGCTGGTCTCGCCGAGGATGTCGGTGAACGAGCGGTAGGGCATGCGGGCGGACACCGGGGCGAACAGCGGCAGCCGGCTGGTGGGACGGCGGCCATCCGCGAGAGCCTACCGACTTTGGTCACGGACCGTGTCGTCACAGCATCTCGACCGGATCCACGTCGACGATCCAGGCGATGCCGTCGGGCGGCGCGAGGCCGTCGGTGGCCCGACGCACGAGGTCGCGGAGTCGTCGATCCGCCGGACCATGCACCTGCACGTGGAAGCGATGGCGGTCCCGCAGCCGGGCGATCGGCGCCGGCGCCGGGCCGAGGACGCGGCTTCCGGGCACGCGTTCCGCCTCGGTCCGCAGCCGGTCGGCGAGGTGGCCCGTCCAGGCCGCGGTGGCGGCCTCGCTCGCGCCCCGCACCACGATCCGCACGATGCCGCCGTAGGGCGGGTACGCGAGGGCCTCGCGCACGGGCAGTTCCGTGCGCACGAACGCCTCGTAGTCGTGGGCCGCGGCCGCCCGCAGGGCGGGATGATCGGGCGAACTGGTCTGCACGACGACCCGTCCCCCCAGCGGGCCGCGGCCGCTGCGGCCCGCCACCTGTGTCACGAGCTGGCACGTCCGTTCCGCGGCGCGGAAGTCGGGCAGGTGGAGCGCGGCATCGGCGTTGACGACGCCCGCGAGCATGACCTGCGGGAAATCGAGCCCCTTCGCGATCATCTGCGTGCCGACGAGGATGTCGATCCGTCGCTCGCGAAACGCCTCCAGCGTGCGCTCGTGGCTGCCGCGGGCGCGGGTCGTGTCGGCATCCATGCGGGCGACCGCGGCATCGGGGAACGCGGCCCGCACCTGGTCCTCGAGGCGTTGGGTTCCGGTGCCGAGAGGGGCGAGCCCGGGCCCGTGGCATTCCGGACAGGTCGCGGGTAGCCGCGTGACCAGTCCGCACCCGTGGCAGATGCCGCGGCCCCGCGGCTGGTGGAGCGTCAGGGCGATGTCGCACTGCGGACAGCGGACGGTGTGGCCGCACGCCGGGCACTGCACGAGCGTGGCGAAGCCGCGCCGGTTGAGGAGGAGCATCACCTGGCCGCCGCCGTCGAGTGCCCAACGGATGCCGGCGGCAAGCCGGGGGCTGATCGCGCCGCGGGACCGCGCACCCCGGTCCCGCAGATCGACCGTGATCACGGCGGGGAGGTGCGTGCCGCCGACGCGGCCGGGCAGCCGGCACATGGTCCACTCGCCACGCAGGCAGCGCGCGAAGGTCTCGAGGGCGGGTGTCGCGGAGCCGAGCACCAGCGGCACGCCCTCCGCGCGGGCCCGCCATTCCGCCACGTCCCGGGCGTGGTAGCGCGGGGCGGTGGCCTGCTTGAACGACGTCTCGTGTTCCTCGTCGATCACCACGAGTCCGAGTCGGGGCGTCGGCGCGAAGATCGCGCTGCGGGCGCCGACCACCACGGGCACGAGGCCGGAGGCGATCTCGCGCCACTGGGCATGCCGCTCCGCGCCCGTGAGGTGGCTGTGAAGCACCGCGACCGCTCCGAACCGTGACCGGAATCGGGAGCAGGTCTGTGGCGTGAGGCTGATCTCGGGGACGAGCACGATCGCCTGCCGTCCCGCGGCCACGGTCTCCTCGACGGCCCGCAGATACACCTCGGTCTTGCCGCTGCCGGTGACGCC
>DNLZ01000263.1:0-125 GCA_003488325.1 Planctomycetaceae bacterium | reverse complement strand
CGCCGAAGAGCACGATCGTCTCGTGCCGTCCCTCGAAGAGCGGGCGCCGAATCGCCTCGAGCGCGGCCTCCTGCGACGTCTCGAGCCGCATGGGTTCGGTCACGGGCCGGGCCGCCGCCCGAGGC
>DNLZ01000050.1:5798-6587 GCA_003488325.1 Planctomycetaceae bacterium | reverse complement strand
CCGAATGATTTTCCGCGATCACGGCTCACGGCGGACGTGCCGGTGTCCGTGACCGATTTCGAGAAGGCGACCGCCTCCATTGCGGCCGCGGAGGAAAAAGCATGGGAGGCAGAGGTCGGGGCGACGCTCACGATTCCGCTGCGGATCACCTGGCGTGAGGAGTTCAACGGCGCCTCGATCAAACTCAAGCCGTTCGGCACCGTGTTCGCGGGGGTCAAGCCGATCGATCTGCCGATCAAGGCCTCGACGGCCGAGGTGGTGCTCGACCTGGCCGCGCTGAAGACACCCCCGGGTGACCACGTGCTCGCGTTCAGCGGCATCGGTGTCGTCAAGCACCGCGTCAATCCCGACGTCGTGAAGGTGGCCGAGGAGGCGCAGCAACGTGCCACCCAGGAGGTCGCCGCGCTCACCGCCGCCGCCAAGGCGCTCGCGGAGCAGGCCGCGAAGGCCCCCGACGCGGAGAAGGCGGAAGCGGGCAAGGCCGCGGCGCATGCCTTGGAAAAACAGAAAGCGGCCGAGGCCGCTCTGGCCGCGGCGACCGCGCATGTCAAGGCGATGACCGCGGCAGCCGCGCCAAAGGACATCCTGGATTTCGTCGTCTCCGAGCCGATCCGGATTTCCGTGAAGGCCGCCCCGGCCGCGAAGCCTCAGTGAACGTCGGAGCCGTCGGGCTCAGCCGACGAGTTCCGGGATCGGCGCGCCGTTCTCCACGAGCAGCGTCGGCCGGCCGGTGAAGTCCTGGATCGTGACCGCCGACGAGTCGATGCCGAGGTGGTGGTAGATCGTCGC
>DNLZ01000050.1:4164-5441 GCA_003488325.1 Planctomycetaceae bacterium | reverse complement strand
TCGGCGCGGCGATCCGTCGCGCCGACGACCTGGCCGGGACGGATCCCGCCGCCGAACCAGATGTTGGAGAAGGCGGCCGGCCAGTGATCGCGGCCGGGTTGCTGCGTGCCCGCGGGGCCGCTGGCGTTGCCCGCGCCCGTGCTCGCCGCATAACTGATCTTCGGCGTGTGCCCGAACTCGCCCGTGACGACGACGAGCACGCGCTTGTCGAGTCCGCGGTCGAAGACGTCCTCGATCAGTGCCGCGACGGCCTGGTCGTAGGCTTCGGCACGGAACCGCAACGCGTCGAAGATGTGGTGGTTGACGGCGTGATCGTCCCAGTTGCCCACGCGGCCGCAGAGCGGACCGCTCAGCTGGGTGGTCACGATATCCACGCCCGCCTCCACGAGCCGCCGCGCCATGAGCAGTTGCTGGCCCCAGGCGTTGCGTCCGTAGCGATCGCGCGTCGTGTCATCCTCACGGGAGAGGTCGAAGGCATCCTTGGCCCTGGGGTCGGTGAGGAGCATCATCGCCTGGGCCTCGAACTGGTCGAGGGCGTCCATCTCGAGTTGTCGGTCGACCGCCCGCTGCAGCCCTTCGAATCGTCGTCGCAGGGTGGCCCGTCGGTCGAGCCGGGCGAGCTCCGCCGCCCCCGACACCCCGAGATTGGGCACGGAAAAGTTTGGTCGGCTCGGGTCGCCGGAGACGGTGAAGGGCTGGTAGGCGTCGCCAACGTAGGCGGGGCCGTTGTATTCCAGCGGCGGATTGATGCCGACGTAGCGGGGCAGGGGATTCGACCGGGGCACGTGCCGCGAGCGCAGGTAATTGGTCGCACACATCCAGTCGGGATACTTCGGCTTCGGCTTGTCCTGGGTGGCCATGTCGCCCGAAAGCATCTGCATCGAGCCGGCGGGATGGCCGGGGGCGGTCTGCATCATCGACCGCACCGTGGTGATCTTGTCGGCGAGAGCAGCCTGCCGGGGCAGGAGTTCGGTGAAGTGCACACCGGGAATCTTCGTGGGAATCGAGCGGAATGGGCCGCGGTATTCGCTCGAGGCCTCGGGTTTCGGATCGTAGGTATCGAGCTGCGAGCAGCCGCCCGGCAGCCACACCATGATCACGGCCGTCGAGGAGGGCGTCACCGCTGCAGGATGCTCGGCCCGCAAGCGGAGCATGCCCGGGAGCGAGAGGCCGGCGAATCCGGCCAGACCAGCCTGGAGAAAGTGCCGTCGATGTCCCGGCCCCGCGCAATGCCGCATGCCGGCGGAATCAAGCTCTCTGCTCATGACTTCTCCTCT
>DNLZ01000050.1:0-3788 GCA_003488325.1 Planctomycetaceae bacterium | reverse complement strand
ATGCGCGTGAAAACCACCATGGAGGGCGTTCTCCACGCTAGTGATTGAAGATGAATTCCTTGGTGTTGATGATCACCCACATCAGGTCCTCGAACCGCTCCTTCCGGGCGGCCTCGGCTCCGGGTCCGGTGCCGGCTTCGGCCAGGTAGGCGTTGGCGACGAGCAGTTCCTGCGTCGACGGCTCGCGGGCCAGGGCCGCCAGCGTGAGCTCGTGGATTTTTTCGGAGTCGGGGCGTGTCTCCCGGGCGTACCGTGCCGCCCGACCCTGAGGGGACGAGAGCTTCCCCTTGATCTCCGCGGCGTTGATCATGAAGAGGCTCTGCGCGAGACTCGGCGACTGCGAACGTTCGCACTCGCACACGCTCGCGCTCTCGGGGCGCCCAAACGCCTTGAGGAACGCCGACGAGCGATTGTAGCTGTTGTCGGGAAGCGCGATGGCCCGGGTGCCGGCCGGCAGGTTGGCAAACGACGTGGATGACTCCGCGACCCTGTCGATGGAGTCGAGCAGTACCTCCGCCGTGAGTCGCCGGGCGTAGGCGTGCGAAAAGTTCTGGACGTCCCCCTCGTTGCCGGCGATGCCGTCGGCCGCCTGATAGGTTCTCGACCTCGTGATCGTCCGCACCAGCTCCTTGAGGTCGAACTTCGACGCCACGAAGTGTTCGGCGAGCGCGGCCAGCAGTTGCGGATTGCTCGGGGGATTGGTGTCGCGGATGTCGTCTTCCGGCTCGACCAGTCCGCGACCGAAGAAGTGCTTCCAGTAGCGGTTCACGAGCACCCGCGCGAAGAACGGGTTGGACGGGGCGGCCATCCAGTCGGCGAGCACCAGCCGGGGATCATCGTCGGGCGAGATGGTTCCGAACGAGTCGCCGAGGGCGACGGGCCGCACCGGGGACGATGATCGCGGGCTCTTGAAGCCGGCGACGCCGCGCTTGTGGAAGATCAGATCCTCGTTGCGGACGTCCGTGGGCTTGCGGCCCACCTGGCTGAAGAAGGCGGCCAGGCCGTAGTAGTCGTCCTGGCTCCAGCGCTCGAAGGGATGATGGTGGCACTGGGCGCACTGCATGCGCACGCCGAGGAACAGTTGGGCGACGTCCTCGAGCTGCTCCTTCGGGTCCTTCACCCGCTTGTACCAGGCCACCGGCGGGCTCGACACCACCGTGCCGGTGGCCCCGATGAGTTCGCGCGCGAACGCGTCGTAGGGCTTGTTGGCGAGCAGACTGTCACGGATCCAGGAATGGAAGGCGAAGTTGGAGAGCAGGTCGCTCGAATCGTCGCGGCGGTTCTTCAGCAGCGCCGTCCATTTGTTGGCGAAGAAATCGGCGTATTCGGGACTGTCGAGCAGGCCTTCGACGAGCCGCTCCCGCTTGTCGGGATCACGGCTGGCGAGAAACTCCGCCGCCTTGGCGGCGGTGGGCAGGGTGCCGGTGACGTCGAGCGCCACGCGGCGCAGAAAGACGGCGTCGTCGCACTCGGGCGATGCCGGAATGCCGAGCCTCGTCAGGTTCTCGAAAACCAGCGCGTCGATGAAGTTTCGCGGAGCGGGCATCGGCGACGGTGAGCCGGCAGGCACGGCGAAGGATGCCACCCCCACCAGACCCTGGTAGCGCACCATCACCGCGGCCAGGCCCGTCACCTGCTGCACGTGGACCGTGCCATCGGGCTCGACCTCCACGCGAGCCGGGTCGTTCGACTCGTAGACGGCCAGCCGCGTCACGTCCCGACTGCCGCCGTCGCTGTATCGTGCCGTCACGGCCAGCCGCTGCGTGGAGCCCTTGGCGACGCTCGCCGACGCCGGCTCGACGACGAGCGACACGACGGCCGGCTCGTCGGCGGCGGGAGGCAGGGCACCCTCCGCGATCCACCGGTGAAGCGCCTGATATTCGGGGGAGGTCGGGTCGAGCCTGCGGCCGCCGCCGTGCGAGATCCGGGCCGAAGCCTTGAGCAGGATGAGGCTTTCGTCGGGCGCCGCCACGGAAATCCGTCGGCCGCGGGCCTCGCGGACGATGTGTTCGTAGTCCTCGGCCGGCTCGAACCCGAGCACGGAGAGACGAAAGCCGTTTTGGCCGAGTCCCGCCTTGGCGTGGCAGGGACCGGCGTTGCAGCCCGCCTTCGTGAGCACGGGCATCACGTCGTTCACAAAACTCGCGGACGCCCGGGAGGCGGGCACGGCCGACGCTGGATCGGCGCGGGCGCTCGATGCCTCCGGGAGGAGCGCGACGGCCACCACCCACATCGGCACACCGCGGGCGACCGACCACGTCATGACACCGTACCTCCGGCCCCCGATGGAATCGGCGGAGGCCCGCGCGGGATTCAGTCCGAAACGTCGCAGTGGGCGACAGGGCGGGGTGATCGCTCTCTCGTCGTCGCCCGAGGCGACTCTGCGATCATCGAGGGAGGGGGATCGGGTGGCGGGGGGAATTCAGTCGGCCAGGCAAAAGTATACCGACGTTCGGCGGAGGGGCGAATCGTGAAGGCCGAGGGCACCTTCGATGCTGCCGAGCGGTCCGCCGGCGGAGGAGTGTGGGGGGCACCGAGACTCGATGCGGCTCAGGCCTTCAGCGTCTCGTCATGGCGGCCGGACGCCGGGGGAAGGTCGGCCGCGCGGACGGCATGGAGGGCGGCCACCGCCCCGGCCTTCTTCTCGGCGTCGTTGTCCTCCCACTCGATGTTGATCGCCCCGGAGTATCCGGCCCGGTTGAGTTCGACGATGAGCTCCTCGACGTTGACCGCATCGCGGCGACTCCCCGCGGTGACGAAGTTCCAGCCGAGGAACCGGCTCCCCATCGGCCGGTGGCCGCCGAGCCTTCCGGCGCGCGTGGTGCCCTCGATCACCTGCACGCCCTTGATGTGCGCGGAGTGGATCCAGTCGGCGTATTCGCGCACGAATTGGATCGGGCAGACGCCCTGCCAGACCATGTGACTGGGATCGAGATTGAAGCCGACGACGTCGCTGCCGTAGCCCCGTGCCTCGAGAAACCGCACGTAGTCGCCGGCGCTCTCGATGTCCCCCATCGCCCGCTCACCGGGGTGGCACTCGAGGTCGAACGTGACGCCGTACTTCCGGCACGCGTCGAAGACCGGTCCGAAGCGCTCGACGAGCAGCTCGAGGCTCACGTCGAGCACCTCGGGAATCGGGCACCCGCCGATGCCCTTCGGCCGCGGAGGAAACTCGAACCAGTGGCTCCAGCAGTGGGCCGGGGATCCCACGAAGCCCGGCACGGCGACGTGGCGCGACTGGTGCTTGCCGAGATAGTGCGCGAGGCGGACGGCACGGATGAGATCCTGCTGCGCCTTGCTGTGGATCAGCTTGCCGACGTCATCCGGCACGAAGTAGGGATTCGTGCGCGGCGGCTCGTTGCCCTTCTTCCGCCATGCCACGTACGCCTCGACCGCCGGCCCGCCGATGAACTGCAGCGTCTTCGCCGACGGTTCGTCGCCGAGCGCCTGGCCCTGCAGGTGGGTCGCGACGGTGAAAATCTCGAGTCCGCGTGACGATGCCTTCGCCACCCGGCTCTTCGCGTAGGCGTCGGCGCCGCTGTCGGTGTCGCACTGGGCAAGGTCGAGTTCCCACGACGCCTCCTCCCAGCCGTCGAATCCAGCCTTCGCGATGAAGTCGAGCCAGGTGTCCTCCGGGATGTCGCCGAACTGGCCCCGGACGAGGCCGATCTGATGGTGCGACGCCTTGCCACTCCGGTGCGTCTTCGTCTGATGAAAGCCCATCGCGAACCCCCGTGGATGCCGCCTGTCGCCCGAGTCACCGCCGCCGGCGACAGTCTGCCCCGCTG
>DNLZ01000429.1:5351-5712 GCA_003488325.1 Planctomycetaceae bacterium | reverse complement strand
GTCGAGCCGACCGTGTTGATCGGCTCGCCGACCGGCCGGCCGAACTGCGTGATGACGACCTGCTCGGTCTGGTCCACCGTGTAGGCGCACCCGAAGATCGCGATGGCGACGAGCACGAGCCCCGCCGCGCCGGCCGGTGAGACGAGCCAGTCGCCGACCGTCCGGGCGTACTGCAGGAGCGGGTGGTTGATCGGAAGCGGCATCGGATGTCGGTGACGAAGGGGGCGGGGTGCGGGTCGAAGGGGACGGGGCCGCCTTACCGCGCCGGAGCCGTGGGGGCCGGATCCAGCTGGCGAAGGTTCATGAGCGGCAGGAACTGGCTCGCGTCGGCGTCGAGGATCACCTTGCCGCCGAGCTGCGG
>DNLZ01000429.1:2056-4975 GCA_003488325.1 Planctomycetaceae bacterium | reverse complement strand
GCGCGTACTGCTCGAAGAGCGCCGAGAAACGGCTGACGTCCCCCTCCGCCTCGTTGACGCGACGGGCCGCGTAGCCCTCCGCGGCGCTGATCCGCTTCTCGGCCTCACCCCGGGCGCGAGGCACGACCTTGTTGTATTCACCGTTGGCGAGGTTGATCATCTGCTCGCGCTCCTGCTGCGCCCGGTTCACCTCCTCGAAGGCCTGCTGCACGGCCCGGGGCGGATGCACGTTCTTGAGCTGCACCTGCTGCACCCGCAGGCCCATGTCGAGCGCCTGCACGAGCTCCGTGAGCGACACGAGGCACTCGTTCTCGATCCCCTGCCGTCCGATCGTGAGCACCTCGTCCACCGTGCGGTCCCCCACCACCTCGCGCATGACGCTCTCGGCGAGGTCGCGAAGCGTCGGCCCGGGCTCGCGGTGGTTGAAGAGATACTGCTCTGGATCGCTGATCTCGTACTGCACGACCCACTCGACGTGGGCCGCGTTGAGGTCGCCCGTGACCATGTCGCTCTCCGCCTTCTGATCGGCGGATGCCTGCTGCGGATCCTGGGCACCGGGCGTGCCGAACCCGAACTCCATCTTGAGCTGACGCTTGACCGGAACGATCGTGACCGTGTCGATGCCGAAGGGAAACTTGAATCGCAGGCCCGGTCCGACGGTGCCGATGGCGCGACCGAATCGCTGGATCACGCCCACGCTCTCGGGCCCGACGGTGTAGACGCCGCGGGCGAGGCCGGCAAAGAGGAGCAGGGCGAGGGCGCCCGAGGCGAACCAGGCGAGCGGAATGCCGCCCGGTCCGAATGGCGGACCACCACCGCGCGGACGGTTCGGCATCTGTGGAAATCCCGCCATCATGGGTCCTGTCGGTCGCACGCGTCGCGGCGTGGTCGCCGCCACGTCACGCGGCCACCTCTCGCAAGACTGAGGATACTTCCGGGACGGGGGCGGGTTTGGCCCATCGGGGGCGGTTTCTCGAGGCGTCGGCTACGGGCGGGAGAGGAAGCGACGTCCTGCGGGGGTCGGTGTTCCCCCGTGCCCCGTCGCCGGACGTTCGCGAATGCCGTCGTGGCATTCGCTCACTCGATGCCGACGGCGCTTCGGCATCCTGCCTGCGCTGGTCGGCATACGCCGGCTCTCAGGGCACGGGGGAACCCCTCCGGTCGTGCCTGTGTGGAGGATGTTTCGTGCCGTGCCTGGCGGTGGGGTGGTCGGTACACTTTCCGGGGACTTTCCCCGGAGGCTTTGTCATGCGTCTTGTCGTGTGTCGTCTTCTGCTCGCGTTCGTCGCGTCGTGGTGCTTCGTTCCGTGCCGGGCTGCCGATCCGTGGCTGACGGTGGCGGGAGGGGAGGGTCCCGGAAAGGGGAAACGGGTCGTGCTCGTCAGCGGTGACGAGGAGTACCGCAGCGAGGAGGCGCTCACGCAGCTCGCGAAGATCCTCGCGAAGCACCACGGCTTCGACTGCACCGTGCTCTACGCGATCGACCCGAAGACGGGCGAGATCAGCCCCAACACCAACGACAACATCCCGGGGCTCGAGTCGCTGCGCACCGCCGACCTCATGGTGATCGCCACGCGGTTCCGGAAACTGCCCGATGCGCAGATGAAGGAGGTCGACGACTATCTCAAGTCGGGCAAGCCCGTCGTCGGCATGCGGACGGCGACGCACGCCTTCAACCTGCCCGCCGAGAGCGCCTACCACCGCTACTCGTGGAACCAGCAGGGGGAGCGCATGCCGCAGGGATTCGGCCGCCAGATCCTCGGGGAGACGTGGGTGGCCCACCACGGGGCGCACGGGAAGGAGAGCACGCGGGGCCTGATCGCCCCGGACGCGAAGGACCACCCGATCCTCCGCGGCATCAAGGACGGCGACATCTGGGGCGACACCGACGTCTACACGGTGCGGCTGCCGCTGCTCGAGGGCTGTGAGCCGCTCGTGCTCGGGCAGGTGCTCGTCGGCATGAAGCCCGACTCCGCTCCCGTCGAGGGGGCGAAGAACGACCCGATGATGCCGGTCGCCTGGACGAAGCACTACTCGGTCGAGGGCGGCCCGCGGGGCCGCGTCTTCACCACGACGATGGGCTCCTCGACCGACCTCGCCGCCGAGGGCACGCGGCGGCTCCTCGTCAACGCCTGCTACTGGGCGCTCGGCCTCGAGTCGGCGATTCCCGCGAGGACCAACGTCGACATCGTGGGCACGTTCGAGCCGTCGCCCTTCCGCAACAACGGCTACCGCGCGGGCGTCAAGCCGGCTGACTTGCGGTAGCCTGCTCGAACGTCGCTGGTCTCCAGTGGCGCACGCCTCCAGGCGTGCGTTGGTTCCGCATGAACCGGACGATGCCACGAGGCTCATCCTTGCCGGTGCCCGATCCCGACGTCACCCTGCGGCGATGCGCCGGGCGAACCGACGGGTCGCCGCAAACGAAAACGCGCCTGGGTGGAGAATCTCGGCGAGCACTTCGAGGGACTCGACGAGCCGCGGGCCGGGACGGTTGAAGAGGTGATGGCCGTCGACCGCCCAGAGCCGGCCCTCTCGGGTGGCGCGCAGCGTGGCCAGGTGTGGATGGACGGCAGGTGACGCGGCCTCCGCGACGACGCGGTCGAGCGTGAAGCCGCACGGGATGAGTGCGACCACGTCGGGATCGGCGGCGGCCACGTCGGCCCACGTGATCCAGTGGGAGTGGTCACCGCGGCGGCCGAGCACGTCGGTACCGCCGGCGAGCGCGACCATCTCGGGCACCCAGTTGCCCGCCGCCATCGGCGGATCGAGCCACTCGATCAAGGCGACGCGCGGCCGGCCGGGAGCCGACGCCGGTGATGCACCCGCTGCTCGACGCACGATCTGCTCTGTGCGACACGAGACGGAATCGCAGCGGGCGCGGAGGCGGGCGACGACCTCGCGTGCCCGGGCGAGCGTGTC
>DNLZ01000429.1:0-1909 GCA_003488325.1 Planctomycetaceae bacterium | reverse complement strand
CCCCCCCCCCGGGGGGGGGGGGAGCCACTCGATCAAGGCGACGCGCGGCCGGCCGCAGGCCGACGACGGTGATGCCCCTGCTGCTCGACGAACGAGCTGCTCAGTGCGGCACGAGACGGAATCGCAGCGGGCGCGGAGGCGGGCGACGACCTCGCGTGCCCGGGCGAGCGTGTCGGTCGCGGCGCCGATGGTGAGGATGTCAGTGAAGACACCCTCGAGCGTCGTGGGTGCGAGGGAGACGATGCGTGCCCCGCCACCGGCCCGCTGCACCGCCGCCTGCACATCCGTCGTGGAAATCGCGCAGACGTCGCAGGCCGCCTGCGTGAGGACGAGGTCAGGTGCGAGGGCCGCAAGCGCGGCGGCGTCGAGCGTGTAGAGGGCGGGTGCGCGCTCGTCGGCACCACCGGCGTTCAGGGCGCGGCCCACCTGCTCGTGGATCTGGCGACTCGGGGCGGCGGGGTCGATCCGTGCCGTGGTGAGCACGGGCAGGGCGGCCACGTGCGGCGGTTCGTCGCATTCATGCGAACGGCCCACGAGCCGGTCGGCGATGCCGAGCGCGCAGACGATCTCGGTGGCGGCCGGCAGGAGCGAGACGATGCGAGTGGCTGGGCGGCTCATGGGGGTGTGGCGAAAGGGTCGGGAGGTGTCGGACGGGCACGGCCGCGGCTCGGCGCGGAGGAGCGGCCGACACCCGGTGATTTTTTCCGATTCGGTCAGGCCGTGCCATAGAATCGCGCCGTCGAAAGGTTCCGAGGCCGCACCGAGGAGAAACCCCGATGCTCGTTCCCGCCCCCCGCGACCCGGCCGTCGAGCGGCTCACGGAATCGGCCCGGTTTCACGACTACCGCTACGCGTCGAATCCGCTCGCCGACGGCTCGTTGCCGCAGATCCCGATCGCCCAGTTCGGATCCGATCTGCATGAACGGGGCGTGACCCGCACGCTCCCGCTCGACACGAGCGTCGATCTCATCTGCCCGGGGCCGGCCACGACGCCGGGGCTGTGCGCCCACTTCGTGCATGTCTGCCCGGGCGACGCCCACCACACCGACGCCGATGCGACGAGCCAGCTCTTCTTCGTGATGCGGGGCTCCGGCAGCACCTCGGTGGCCGGCGCACCGGAGTTCGAGTGGCAGGCGGGCGACCTCTTCACGCTGCCGGCCCGCAGCCGCGCCCTCCACGTGGCCGCGAGCGACGCCGCGCTCTACTGGCTGCACGACGGGCCGCTCCTGCGCTACCTCGGCGCGACGGCGACGGAGCGGCGGTTTCCGCCCACGCTCTACCGCCGGGAGGCGATGCGGCAGGCGCTCGACACGGTCCTCGCCGACCCGTCGAGCGCCACGGCCAACCGGCAGTCGGTGCTCCTCGGCAGCCGGATCTTCCCGCAGACGATGACGATCACGCACGTCGTCTGGGCGATGTTCGGCATCCTGCCGGTGGGTGCCGTGCAGGCGCCCCACCGCCACCAGTCGGCGGCCGTCGACCTCGTCGTCGATGCGAAGCCGGGCTGCTACACGATGGTGGGCGAGTCGCTCGACGCCGAGGGGCGGATCAAGAACGGGGTGCGGGCCGACTGGCGGACGAACTCCGTGTTCGTGACGCCACCGGGCCTCTGGCACTCCCACCACAACGAGTCGGGACACCCGGCCCACATCCTGCCGATCCAGGACGCGGGCCTCCACTCGTTCCTGCGGACGCTCGACATCCGCTTCACCCGGAAGACGGCGTCAGGCGGCTGCGAGGTGGTCGAGCGGGCGGGGTGAGCCCAAGCCGATCGAGCGGCCGATCGACCGTGTCGACGGCGGTCGAAAATCACGGCGCGATGCCCGCGTCATGCCGGTCGTGGCGCACGCCTCCAGGCGTGCGAATCCGCGAGGTGGATCGTCGGACGTGCGATCAGCGGGAGCGTCTC
>DNLZ01000427.1:2832-3551 GCA_003488325.1 Planctomycetaceae bacterium | reverse complement strand
TCTGGCTGCCCGGTGGGTTTCCACACATGGAGACCTACGACATGAAGCCGGAGGCGCCCTCCGATTTTCGGGGCGAGTTCCGGCCGGTGGCCACGAACGTGCCGGGCATCGAGGTCTCGGAACTCTTTCCGCTTCACACGCGGGTCGCCGACCGCTTCTCGCTGATCCGCTCGATCGCGCACGACTTCGCCGATCACGGGGGCGGCCACAAGCGGGTGATGACGGGCCGCATCCCGAAGTCGCCGGTCGAGTTCGTCAACGACGCGCCGGCGTGTCCGTCGATCGTCGCCAAGATGCGCGAGGGTCGGGCGAGTGGTCTGCCGCACAACATCCTCATGCCCGACGACGGTCGGCAGGGCGTCGACGTGTTTTCGTTCGGTGCGGCCTACCTCGGCCAGACCTACACGCCGTTCATCGTGCCCGGCGACCCGAGCGCCCCGACCTTCGAGGTCAAGAACCTCTCCGTCACCGAGGCGATGGCCACGCGGCTGGCCGACCGGCACACGCTCCTCGGGGGTCTCGATCGCCTCCAGCGCCGGCTCGACGGATCGGGCGCGATGGACGCGATGGATGCCTTCAGCCAGAAGGCGTACTCGCTCCTCACGAGCCGGGCCGCGCGCGAGGCCTTTGACCTGTCGCGCGAGGATGCGGCGACCCGCGAACGGTATGGCCATCACTCGTGGGGCCAGCGCACGCTGCTCGCGCGGCGGCTCGTCGAG
>DNLZ01000427.1:0-2540 GCA_003488325.1 Planctomycetaceae bacterium | reverse complement strand
TGCTCGCGCGGCGGCTCGTCGAGGCGGGCGCGAGCTTCGTGAGCGTGGTCCTCGAGAATCCGACGCCCGGCAAGCCGCTGCCGTTCGGCACGACCTACAACTGGGACTGCCACGCGGTGAATTGCCACGTCTTCAACGACTTCCGCTTCCGCGCGCCGTATTACGACCAGACGGTCACCGCGCTCATCGAGGACATCCACCGACGCGGGCTCGACCGGCGGGTGCTCGTCGTCGCGACGGGGGAGTTCGGCCACACGCCGCGGATCAACTATCAGGTCGGCACGCAGACGGGCGTGCAGCAGCCGGGACGTGACCACTGGCCGCGTGCGATGTCGGTGCTCGTCTCGGGCGGCGGCCTGCGGATGGGGCAGGTGGTCGGTGCGACGACGGCCAAGGGCGAGGATCCGAAGGATCGGCCGCTCACGCCCAACGACCTGTGGGCCACGATCTACCGGCATCTTCGCATCGACCCGAACCACGCCCTTCCGGATCACACCGGCCGACCGATGCCGATCCTGCCGTTCGGCGAGCCGATCCGCGAACTGGCCTGAATCAGGCCGGCGCCCACGGCGCCGCGGTGACCCCCTGCAGGTCCGCGCCAGACCCGGCCGACCCCGCCCGATCGGGTCGGGGACGTGCGATCTCGATCACCGTTGACGGGACGGACCGGCGCCACGTTTCGCGACGACATCCGCCCAGGGCGCGACGTTCGTCCGGGACGCGTAGGCATCCCACATCGCCTCCATCCGGCGGACGCGATCCGGCTGGGCCCCGCTGAGATCGTGCTGCTCGGAGCGATCCTGCGACAGGTCGTAGAGCTCCCAAGGACCATCGTGCACGGCGACGAGCTTCCAGTCGCCCTCGCGCACGGCCTTGTTGCCCTCGTGCTCCCAGTAGAGCGCGTCGCGCTCGACCACCCCGCCCGCGAACAGCGGCGCGAGGCTCCGTCCCTCCGGCGGTGTCATGTCGGCCGGATACCGCACACGCCCGAGATCGATCGCGGTGGCCATGATGTCGATGAGGTGGCAGGGCGTGTGCTCGAGCCGCCCGGGATGGACGATGCCCCGCGGCCAGTGCACGACCAGCGGCGTGGAGATGCCCCCTTCGTGGACCCAGTGCTTGTGCCGGCGGAAGGGCGTATTCGACACGGTGCTCCAGGCCTCTCCGTAGGCGCCGTACGTGTCCCCCGCGCCGACCATGACGCCCCGCCCCTGTCGCAGGGGGAATCCGTCGCGGGTCTGCTTCGGGGTGCTGTCGGTTTGCAGGACGTCCGGCGCCACCGGCGGGAGCTCGGGCGCCGCGGCGCGCTGCGGGGCGACCGCCTCTCGGCCGGTGCGGCGGTCACGCCCCACGCCCTCCGCACAGCCGCCGTTGTCCTGCAGGTAGCACACGAGCGTGTCGTCGATCCGCCCGGTGTCCTCGAGCGCGCGGACGATTCGGCCGATGCCCTGATCCATGCAGTCGACCATCGCGGCGAACACCTCCATGTTCCGCTGGTCCCAGGCGGCATGCTCCCCGCGCTCTCCGAGGTCCGGGGGGAGCGGCCAGAGGGTCGTGTTGGCAGCAGTCACGACACCTGCCGCGAGCATCTTCGCATGGCGCGCCTCGCGAACGGCGTCGTATCCCGCGGCGTAGCGGCCGGCGTATTTCGCGATGTCGCGGTCCCGCGCGTGCATCGGCCAGTGGGCGGCCGTGTAGGCGACGTAGAGAAAAAAGGGCGTATCGCGGTCATGCTCGCGAATGAACCGCACCGCGTGGTCGCTGATCGCGTCGGTGTAGTAGTAGTCCTCACCCGGATACTCGGGGTCGGCGAATGGCGAGATGAACCGATTGTCGCGCACGAGCGTGCTGGGGTCGAAAAAACTGCCCGCCCCGGTGATCGTCCCGTAGAACCGCGAGAAGCCCCGCTGGAGCGGCCAGTTGCGCTTGGCCGCCTCGTCCTTCGGCCGGACGGCCTTCGTGACATGCCATTTGCCGACGGCATAGCTCGTGTAGCCCGCCGGACGCAGCGCCTCGGCGATCGTCACACACCGTTCGTTGAGGTCGCCGCGATACCCGGGCAACCCACGATCGTCCATCATGTGGCCGATGCCGGCCTGGTGCGGATAGAGACCGGTCAGCAGGCTCGCGCGGGTCGGGCAGCAGCGGGCCGTGTTGTAGCACTGCGTGAACCGCAGGCCGCCCGCGGCGAGACGGTCGAGCTGGGGCGTCTCGATCTCGCTGCCGTAGCAGCCGATGTCGGAGAAGCCCATGTCGTCCGAGAGGATGACGACGATATTCGGTCGTCGCGGCAGTTCCCCGCCACCCGCGACCCCACAGACGATCGCCGCGAGCAACCACACGAGGGACCGCACCGCGAGCACGCTCGCAGATGCCCCAGAATGCCTTCTGCAAATGCTTCTCAGAAAATAGGGGGATGCGGACACCGACCACTGCTGCGTCACTTGCGACCTCACTTTGCCGGGCAAATCTCTTTGTGTAGGATTTGAAAGGATAAGGGGCGGGGTGGGGGAATGCCCTTCACGACCGCTCGTGATCGT
>DNLZ01000141.1:2806-7379 GCA_003488325.1 Planctomycetaceae bacterium | reverse complement strand
CGTGCGGGCGATCGCCCGCACGCGGCCGGTGGCGATGCGCTGGGCGAAGATCGAGTCGAACTGGGTCTGGAACGGGGCGGCCAGCGGCCGATCGACCGGCCATGGCGGAGGCTCCCCCGGGGGGAGCCGGGCGAGATCGGCGAGTTCCTGCTGTGCCGAGCCCAGCGCGGCGACCGCCTCGGCGAAGTCGGCCTGCGCCGCCGCGCTCGCCATGTCGAGCACGGCCCGGTCGTACGGGTCGCCGCCCGGCGCCACGAGATCGATCCTCTGGCTCGCGAGGCTGAACGATTTGACGGCCGCGAACGCGGCCGCGGTCTTCCAGTAGGCCTGCACGATCCACAGCCGCCGCGAGGGGTCTGCAGCTCGTGTGAGCGCCTCCGCGAGCGGCAATGGCCGCGCGTAGGCGGCCGCGGCAGCCTGGCTGCTCAACGGACCGAAGAGATCCGCGACCGAGGCTGCGGCGGATCCGGCAGCCGCCGGATCCGCCGGGCGGACTGCCGATGCCCCGGGATCTGGCGGCAGTTCCCCGGGCTCGGCCGTTTCGGACTGGGCCGCGGAGAACGGCACACCGCCGAGGGTCGAAACGACCATCGCCATGATCAACCAACCAACGGCAGAGGAGTGTCGTCGGCAGGCCGCGACCACGAGCAGGCTGTGGACTGCCGCCGCAGGATGCGGCGACTGGCGACCCCAGAAAACCTTGGCTTTTTTGGGCGGCGCCTGCGTGGAAAAAGGCCCTGGAGGGCTTTTTTCACGGGTTGTCGGCCTGCCGGTGTCAGGTCTGCCCATCTCCGTCGCCTCAGGTGCGCGGCGGCATCCGCTCGCCTGATGCCGACCCTCGACGCTCGAGTCTGTCCGTCCGTCAGTACCGGGGCACCGTCTGCATCGGCGTCCCGCGGGCCGGCGGCAGCGAGGTGCCGCTGATGGCGAACGGGTTCCAGCTGGGACCGGCGGCCGGGGCGTTTGGTTGGACGGGCATCTGGGGCATCTGCGCGGTCGTCGGCATGGCGCCCGGCGGTGCATATTGTTGGGGGGATGGTGGAGCGGTGCCGAAGACCTGCTGAGCCTGGTTCTGCAGCGCGGCACCGTACTGTTGCCATTGGTTGGTGGCGCCCTGCTGAACCTGGTTGGCGGCGGCCTGCGTTTGGTTGGCCAGCTGCTGCTGCTGCGCGGCCGCCTGCTGCTGGAGCTGGGCGGCATACTGCTGGGGCTGTGCCTGCAGCTGGTTGGCGAACTGCTGGGTCTGGTTGGTCATGTTCTGCTGGAGCTGCTGTGCCTGGCCCTGCAGCTGGTTGCCGTACTGCTCGAGTGACGGCGGTGGCGTCGTGGATGGGGTGCCGGGCTGCGACCAGGCCCACGTGTTCGCCGGCGCGGCCGGTGCGGCACCTTGCCACGTACCGGCCGGTCCGGGGACCGGTGGACTCGACGTCGGCGGGTAGGCGGCGCCCTGCGGAGGGGTGGCCCAGCTGCCGTAGGCCGCGGGCTGTCCGATCATTCCGGTGGCGGGCGGCGCCACGGTGTTCGGCGAGGGGGGTGTTTTGCACCCCGTCGTGCAGACGGCGAGGAGTGCGCCGATCACGGCGAGGCCGACGAACGGCGGGACAGGCACGCGGACCGTGTGTGAGGTCGACACGACTGGCACTCCACGAAAAGGATGGCTGGCGCTCGGTTGGAAACACGCCGCCGTCGGCGACAATCGGGCCGGACGATCGCAGGGGTGACGGTGGCGGTCCAGACCAGTTCCGTCATCGTGACGCTTCCGCTGACCGCGGCCGCCGCCACCGGCTCGCCCCAGATTGCCGGCACCATGCATCCATCCCGCCCCACGCACGATCACGCCCGACCGGATGGCGAGGACCCGCTGCCCGAGGCGCTGCGCACGGAGGCCCGGCGGATCGGGTTCTCACGGGTGGGGATCGCGCCGGCGATGCTGCCGCCCCACCATGGGGTCTTTCGCGACTGGCTGACCGCCGGCCTCGGCGGTGTGATGACGCCGTGGCTCGAGCGGCATGAGCCCCTGCGGGCCGACCCGACGACGCTGCTCCCAGGTGCCCGGAGCATCATCATGCTGGCCACGGATCACGCGACCGGGTCGTCGGGGATCGGGGACACGGGGCAGGGCAGGGGACGACTCGCCCGGTACGCATGGGGTGACGACTACCACGACCTGCTGCGCGACCGAGGCACGCGGCTCGGGGCGTGGCTCGAGGCGCGCGTGCCAGGCGCGCACGCCCGGGCGGTGGTCGATTCGGCGCCTCTCGCCGAACGCGACTTCGCGAGGCTGGCCGGGCTCGGCTGGTTCGGCAAGAACACGATGCTGATCGATCCGCGTGCCGGCAGCTACTTCCTGCTCACGGCGATCGTGACGGACGTCGCCCTCCCGATCGATGTCGCCGTGGACGTGGACCACTGCGGCACGTGCACGGCCTGTCTCGACGCCTGTCCCACGGGTGCGCTTCCCGCGCCGCGGGTGCTCGATGCGAACCGCTGCATCAGCGCGCTGACCATCGAGCATCGCGGTGCGATCGCGGAGTCGCTGCGCACGCAGGTCGGTGACTGGATTTTCGGATGCGACGTCTGCCAGGAGGTGTGTCCATGGAACCGACATGCGCCGGGATCTTCGGACATCGCGTTCCAGCCGCGCGGGGGTGAGGAGACCCTCGACCTCGTCGAGGTGCTCGCGCTCGACGAGGCGGCGTTTCGGCGACGCTTCCGGGGATCACCGGTCCTGCGGGCGAAGCGTCGCGGCCTCGTGCGGTCGGCGGCGATCGCGCTCGGCAACCGCCCCCGGTCCGCCGCCTTCCCGGCGCTCGCTCGCATCCTCGACGATGCTGACGCGGTCGTACGGGGGGCGGCAGCGTGGGCGCTCGGACAGTGGGGGGCGGCGGGCGTCGAGGCAGGGCCTGCCGCGGCGGCCCTGCGCGACCGACGCGCGGTGGAGACCGACCCGGACGTCCGCGCGGAACTCGAGCGTGCGATCGTCACCGCGTCGCGACCCTCCGCCGGCGGCGATACCACGACCGTTCCGGCCGGCTGACACGGCATGCGAGCCGCGTGCCGCCGGATCACTCATGCGTGGCAGTCGGCGGTCTCGTCGATGTCGGCCGAGGGATCGCGGCCCGGTGCATCGACGGCGTAGAACCGATCGAGAACGGCATGCCAGTCGGCATCGGTCTTCACCGCCACGAACGCGTCGCGGACGGCGAGGCGTTCCGGGTGCAGGCGGGCATACTTGATCGCAAACTTCCGCATGCCGCGGCCGGCGAGGCCCTCACCGTGAAGGTCCGCGGCAAGGCGCCAATGATCGCGCAGCACCGCACGCTGCTCGTGGATGGTGGGGGGCGGAGGTGGGGGCGATCCGTCGAGCAGCGCGCGGGCCTGGGCGAAGATCCACGGATTGCCGATCGCTCCGCGGGCGACGCTCACGCCGTCCACTCCCGTCTCGCGAAGCATCGCGACGCAGGCCGCGGCCGAGAACAGGTCGCCCGAGCCGATCACCGTGCGGGTACCGGCGTGCCGCTTCACCCGGGCCAGAAACGTCCAGTCGGCCGGCCCCACGTAGCGCTGCCGCACGGTGCGGCCGTGCACGGTGACGGCCGCGACACCCCGGGCGAATGCGCCGTCGAAGATGGTCCAGAAGCGGTCCTCGCTCTCCGGGGCGTCGTCGAGCCCGCGGCGCATCTTGAGGGTCACGGGCACATGCGGGGGTGCCGCGTCGCGCACGCGTTGGACGATCTCGAGCGCCGTGTCGGGAACACCCAGGAGGTAGCCGCCGCGGCAGCGGCCGAGCACCTTCTTGACGGGGCAACCGAAGTTGATGTCGATGACATCGTAGCCCGCGGCCACGAGTCGCCGGGTGGCGGGTGCGAAGTCGTCGGGGTTCGCGCCCATGAGCTGGCCGCCGACGGGGTGCTCGTCGTCCGCGACGGCAAGTCGGGCGAGATTGCGCCGGTTGGTGCCGACCTCCGTCACGAACCGATCGAGCAGTACCTCCCCGAGCGCGTACGAGGCGCCGTGCCGTCGCGCGAGCACGCGCATGGGAAGGTCGCTGTAGCCGGCCAGTGCCGCCTGCACGAGCGGCGAGTCGAGCACGACGGGGCCGAGGTGGAGCGGGATGGTCATGGTCGGAGCAGGACGGGAACGGCGGCTCGGGGCGGGTTCGGAGGACGCTCGCGGGCGTCGGACGCACCGGTGGTGCGAAGACGATCGATCACGTCAGCACGGGGCACTGGTCGAACCATGTGCGTCCCTGCGCGGCCATCCAGGCGTCGCTCTCGTGCGGTCCCCAGTTTCCCGGCTCGTAGACGGGCACCGGCTGCCTCGGCGCCGCCCATTCCCTCACGAACGGATCGATCACCTTCCATGACTGCTCCACCTCGTCCGCCCGCGCGAACAGGCTCGCGTCACCCTGCATCACGTCGAGCAGGAGCGGCTCGTAGGCCTCCGGAATCCGGCCGGCGAACTCCCGCGAGTAGCTGAACTCGAGATCGGTGAGCCGCAGACGCATGCCGGCTCCCGGCACCTTGGTGTGGAAGTGGAGCTGGATGCCCTCGGCCGGCTGAATCTGCACGAC
>DNLZ01000141.1:0-2484 GCA_003488325.1 Planctomycetaceae bacterium | reverse complement strand
CGATTGGCTTCGCGATGGAACGTGCGCCGGCCCGCATTGAAGAGCTCGAGCGGCGGCTGCCGGAACCCGATCACGATCTGGGTGGTGCGGCAGCTCATCGCCTTGCCGCTGCGCAGGTAGAAGGGCACGCCCTGCCATCGCCAGTTGTCGATCTCGAGCCGGATCGCGCCGAACGTCGCCGTCTGGCTGCCGGGAGCGACGTCGGGCTCGGCGAGGTAGCCACGGTACTGTCCGGCGATCCCGGCATTCGCGACGTCATCCCCCCGGAAGGCCGGAATTGCCTCGAGCACCTTCACCTTCTCGTTGCGCACGGCGGTGGCCTCGAATCGCGCCGGCGCCTCCATGGCGGTCACCATGAGCAGCTGGAGGAGGTGGTTTTGGAACATGTCACGCAGCACGCCGGCCGTGTCGTAGTAGCCGCCCCGGCGGCCGACCCGCACCTCCTCGGCGACGGTGATCTGCACGTGGTCGATGTAGAGCCGGTTCCACACCGGCTCGAAGATCGTGTTCGCGAATCGCAGTGCGAGGATGTTCTGTACCGACTCCTTGCCGAGGTAGTGATCGATGCGAAAGATCTGCCGCTCGTGAAAGACGCCGTGGAGATGGGTGTTCAACGCGCGGGCGGTCTCCAGATCCGTGCCGAAGGGCTTTTCGACGACGACCCGCCGCGGGCCGGCGGACTCGTCCGCCATCCCGAGCGCCCCGAGGCCCGCGACCACCGGTTCGTAGAACTGCGGTGCCGTGGCGAGGTAGTAGACGCGGCTGGCCGCCTCGCCCTCCTCGAGCGTGGTGAGCCGTTCCCGCAGGGCCTCCAGGTCGGCGACCCGGCCGATGTCGCCGGGCTGATAGTGGATGCCGGCGGCGAAGCGGCGCCACGTGTCGTCGTCCGGCGGCCCGCCCTCGACGTGTCGCGTCGTCGACTCGCGCAGGCTCGCGCGCCACTCGTCATCGCTGAGCGGCGTGCGCGAGAAGCCGACGATGCGGGTCTGCGGCGGAAGGGATCCCGCACGCAGGAGGTTGTAGAGCGCCGGCACGAGCTTGCGGCTCGTGAGATCCCCCGAGGCGCCGAAGATGACGATGGTGTGTGCCATGGCGCGACAGGGTAGCAGACGGCGGCGGCTCGACGCAGAGCGGCGCCAGCCCGTTCGGAGCTTCCGTCCCGCGTCAGAATCGCATCGCCGTGAAGCCCCCGTCCACGTACAGCTCGGCACCGGTGACGAAACTGCCTGCCGCCGGCGCGCAGAGGAGCAGCGCGGCGCCGACGAGTTCCTCGGGATTGCCGAAGCGATTCATGGGTGTCTGTCCCATGATCGCTGCGACCCGCTCGGCGGACAGGATCTTGCGGTTCTGCTCGGCAGGGAAGAAGCCCGGACAGAGCACGTTGACGCGGACGTGACGCGGGGCGAGTTCCCTCGCGACGTTCTTCGTGTAGTTCACGACCGCCGCCTTCGAGGCGGAATAAGCGAAGACCTTCGAGAGTGGCTTGTCCGCCGACACGCTGCCGATGTTCAGGATGGCACCTCCGCCGAGGGAGGCCATGTGGCCGCCGAAGATCTGGCAGCCGAGGTGCGTGCTCGTGAGATTGGTGTCGAGCACCCGCGCGAAGTCCTCGTCGGTGATCTCGTGGTACGGGACGGCCGAGTTCACCCCGGCGCAGTTGACGAGGATGTCGGCACGGCCCCTCGCGTGGATCGTGGCCTCGAGCAGCGCGCGAACGCTCGCCCGACTCGTCGCATCGACACTCACGAACGTCCCGTCTCCGCCCGCAGCGCGGATCGCGGACACGCGGGCCTCGCCCCGGTCCTCGCCACGTCCGGCGACGACCACGAACGCCCCGGCGGCCGCCAGTCCGTCGGCGAGCGCTCCTCCGAGGACGCCGGTGCCACCGATGACGACGGCGGTGCGATCGCGGAGGCCGAAGAGAGACTCGAGGAAGTCGTTTCCCATGTCGTTGCCCGTGGTACTCGATACGACGACCGTGGCAGACCACCCACAGGGGGGCGTCACACTGCGGATGGTGTGAAAGCCGCGGAATATAGCCGGGTCCCGGTGACGCCACCAAACAGCCTGGCGGTGCCGTGCCTCGGATTCCGGAGTGCCGACTGAAGCCCCGTGGTCCCGGCAACCGATCTCCACCCCATCAGGGTCCGCGCGACCGGCAGAACCGTTTCGGCAGGGTCCCTTCAACAGACACAACTTGACCGTATTGCCCAGCCTGCCGTAGCGTTTCGGTCATACGCACGTGGCGCCGTAGCCAAGTGGCTAAGGCAGCGGATTGCAAATCCGCCATCGTGGGTTCGACTCCCACCGGCGCCTTTTTCTTTTTTCCGCGACGAAGCGAGCCCAAAGGGCTCACATCTCGGGCTTTTCGCGGGATTGGCTGCGTGGGGGCCACGCGGGGCGTCGTAGGGCGTGAGCCGGCAGAGTCTCTCCAGCCTGCCACCGCATGCCACGCCGAGCCATCTGATGCCGCGGTGCCACCCC
>DNLZ01000410.1 GCA_003488325.1 Planctomycetaceae bacterium | reverse complement strand
AGGAGGAACTCGCTCGTCTGGAATCCCTTCGGCAGTTCCACGCGGATCGTCGCCTTGATGGTGCGCGGGCCGGCGAAGCCGATGAGGGCCCGCGGCTCGGCGAAGACGAGGTCGCCGAGCGAGGCGAAACTGGCGGCGACGCCTCCCATCGTCGGATTGGTCAGCACGGAGATGAAGAGCCCACCCGCCTTCGAGTAGCGGGCCAGCGCCGCCGAGACCTTCGCCATCTGCATCAGCGACAGGATGCCCTCGTGCATGCGTGCCCCGCCGCCCGAGGCGCTGATGATGATCAGCGGCAGCCGGCTCTCGGTGGCGCGCTCGACGAGTCGCGTGAGCCGCTCTCCCACCACGCTGCCCATGCTTCCCATGATGAACGAGGAGTCGGTGACGCCGCAGGCCACGCGCCGGGCTCGAATCATGCCGGTCCCAGTGAGGGCGGCGTCGGCGAGGCCGGTGCGCTTCTGTTCAGCGACGATCCGGTCGGCGTACGGCTTCTTGTCACGAAAGCCCAACGGGTCGGTCGGCCGCAGATTCGCATCCCATTCCTCGAAGGTGCCCGTGTCGAGCAGCTGGCCGATTCGCTGCGCCGCCGACACGTACCAGTGGTAGCCGCACTGGGGACAGACGTTGAGGATCTCCTCCGCCTCCTTGCGGTAGATCGTCGCCCCGCAGCCGTCGCACTTGAGCCACAGGCCCTCGGGCACGCCGCGTTTCGCCCGCGGCCCGCGGGCCGCGTCGGCGCCCGAGGCGGCACGGTCGTCCCCGCCCGCGCGTCGCGCCCCGTCTCCCGTGCGGCCAGAACCGTCTTGGACGACGACGTCCGCCTCGGCTGTGCCCGACTTGCTGCGGCGTTCCATGGGTCGAGAACGGGAAGGTATGGGTCTTGTGAAATGGAGCGGAGGGCACCTGCCGACCACGATCCGACCGGCGTGTGACGACCGCTCCGAAGCCCGGAGTGTAGCCCCGCAGGGTCCCGCAAGACTGCGCCGATCCGACCGTCACCCCACCGGGACCGAGCGTCGGCTCGACCGCCATTGGCCGGCGACCGGGAGTCGCACGAACTGCGGCTCGGGGCCGTCGGCGGTCCAGACGTCGTCGAGCGGCCGCCCGGCCGCCACCCAGAGCACGATCCGGTCGAGAGGCCGTGGAACGACCAGCGCCACCGTCCCCCGCGGGCGCCGCCGCATCAGCCTGCCGATGATGTCATCGACACGCGCGCACGCCTCCTCGAGCGACTCCCCCTCGGGCGGCACCACGGACCACGGATGCTCGAGCCACTGGCGATGGAGCCGGGGCTGCTTCCGGCGGATTTCCTCGACCAGCATCCCCTGCCAGAGACCCTGATCGAGATTCGTGAGGCCGGCGACGGTGCGCGGCCTGAGGCCGCACGCAGCGCCGATGAGGCGGGCGGTCTCCGCGCTCGGTCCGTCGTCGGCCGCATGCAGGCTCGTGGGGGCCGAGGCGGCCAGTTCCACGCCGAGGCGCCGGGCTTCCGCGACGCCGGCTGCGGCCAGGGGCATGTCCAGCGTGCCGCGCAGGCGACCGTCGAGGTCGTAGGCGGTGGCGCCGGCTCGAAGAACGAGCAGGTGATCGGCCATCAGGGGGAGGGTGCTCCGAAGGAAACGGGATGACCGCCGGCGCCGGCAGTCAGAGAACGCTGCGCGCGATCGCCTCCAACTCCGCGATCGATCGCGCATAGTCGCCGGAACGCACGACGGCACTGCCGGCCACGATCAGTTCGGCGCCGGCGGCCGCCACCGGACCGATCGTCTCCGTGGAGATGCCGCCATCGACCGCCAGCCGGAACGTGCCGCCGCGAGCCTCGCGCAGGGCGGCGAGCGCCGCGAGCTTCTCGAGTGCGACCGGATTGAATCGCTGCCCCCCGAACCCCGGTTCCACGCTCATGACGAGCACGCCATGGCAGTCATCGAGCCAGGGCTCCACGGACTCGACGGGTGTGCCGGGACTCAACGCAAGATGCGCCCTGGCCCCCCCGCCGGCGATCTCCCGGAGCGTTCGTCCCGGATCCGTCAGCGCCTCCACATGCACGGAAATCACGTCCACGCCGACTGCGGCGTATCCGGCCACCATCCGCTCAGGCTCCTCGACCATCAGATGCACCTCGATCGGCACGCGTGCCGCCCGCCGAACGGCCTCGACGACGACGTCGCCGTAGGTCAGCTGCGGCACGAATCGCCCATCCATGACATCGAGATGGAGCGCGACGGCGCCCGCCTGCTCGAGCCGATCGACCTCATGGGCGAGATGCCCGAAGTCGCACAGGAGCAACGCCGGCAGGACGACCGGGCCCTTGCCGTCAAGCACCGCCGACACGCGATCGAAGGCTCTTCCAGCCGCAGACTTCACGAGATACGCACTGGCGGAATCGCAGGGCAGCCATGCCCCGCACGTCTCCCGAGAGGGTACCACACGGCCGTCTTCCCCATCGACCCGCTCGCCCACGGCAGTGCGCAACACCAACAGAGGCTTGGATTTATGGGCCTCGTCGTGCGGGAATCGGCGCCGCCGCCCCCCTGGCCGACCCCGGCCCGTATGCTGCTCCTCGCGCCCGTCACAGAGTAGGCCCACGACCCATGCCCCCGCCCGGCCCGTTCGCTGGATTCCGCAGCCGTCTTGGCAGCGACGATCTCCAACGGATCGAGGCCCGCACGCAGCAGATCGGCCGCGATCTTCTGGCGCACGCCCTCCGGGCACGTCCATCCCCCGCCTCGCCTGACTGGTGGACGACGCAGGCGGGCGAATGGGCCACGCACGACGACGACCTCAAGGTGCGGCTCTTCAGGCTCGTCGACTGCATGCCGATGCTCGACGATCCCCGCGCGCTCGACCGGCACGTCCGCGAGTATCTCGACGATGACACGCTGAACCGACTGCCCGCCGTGCTGAGGATGGCACTGCAGGCCGCGCGGAGCGGCCTGCTCGCCCCGCTGGCGGCCCGCGCCGTACGGGCCGCGATGCTCGCCCAGGCACGCACGTTCATCGCGGGCACGACGCCCGAGGAGGCTGCCGCCGCGGCGCTCGCGGAGCGGAAGCACCGACGCGGCTTCACGCTCGACCTGCTCGGTGAGGCGGTGACGGGCGATGTGGAGGCCGATGCCTACGCGGACGCCTACCTGCGACTGCTGACCGAGTTGCCGGCGACCGCCTCGCACTGGCCGCCCGAGCCGCTCGTCGACGAAGGGCCCGCGGGCCCGCTGCCGCGTGTCAACGTCTCGCTCAAGCTGTCGGCGCTCGATCCCCGGTTCGACGCGATCGATCCGCACGGCACGACCGAACGCGTCCTCGCCAGGCTGCGACCGCTCTGGCGTGCCGCCCGCGACCACGGCGCGCAGGTGCACGTCGACATGGAGAGCCACGCGACGAAGGACCTGGCACTGTCGATCTTTCGCACGATCGCCATGGAGCCGGAGTTTCGGGAGTGGCCCCACTGCGGCGTCGTGGTGCAGTGCTACCTCCGCGACGCGCCGCGCGACCTCGCCGACCTCGCCGAGTGGGCCGGTCGACGGGGCGCGCCGATCTGGGTGCGCCTCGTCAAGGGAGCGTACTGGGATCACGAGACGATCCACGCGCGGTCGGCTGGGTGGCCGGTGCCGGTCTGGGAGCAGAAGTGGCTCACGGACGCCTGCTACGAGGCGGCCACGACGTTCGTCATGGAGCACGCGACGCGACTGCGGCCGGCGCTGGGCAGCCACAACCTGCGCTCGATCGCCCACGGCATGGCTGTGGCCGAGCACCTCGGCCTCGATCGCCGGGACATCGAGGTGCAGATGCTCTACGGCATGGCGGAACCGGAGAAGCAGGCCATCACGGGCGCGGGCTGGCGGCTGCGGGTCTACATGCCGTACGGCGAACTCGTGCCCGGCATGGCGTACCTCGTGCGCAGGCTGCTCGAGAACTCGTCCAACGAATCCTTCCTGCGGGCCGGATTCGTGCAGGGCGCGTCGCCGGAGGTGCTCCTCGCGCCGCCGGTGGGATCGGCCGGTGCGGCGGGCAGTCCGCCTGCGACGTCGCACCCGGACACGTTTCGCAACGAGCCACTCTCCGACTTTTCGCTCGCGACGGTCCGACAGGCGATGGCGGACGCGGTCGCCCGCGCTGCCGGGGCGTGCGGCGACGCCGCTCCCTTCGTCCCCGCGGTAATCGACGGAGAGCGGAGCATGCCCGATGCCCGCTTCCTGCGGTTCGATCCATCGGAACGCGAGCGGCTCGTCGCACGCGTCGGTGCCGCGACGCCCGCGGACGCGGCGCGCGCCGTCGCCTGCGCAGGCGAGGCACTCCCCGCCTGGCGGGCCGCGGGTATCGAGGCCCGGGCGGCGGTGCTCCGGCGGGCCGCGGAGATCATGCGGCGGCGGCGCTTCGACCTCGCGGCGCTCGAGGTGCTCGAGGTGGGCAAGCCCTGGCGCGAGGCGGACGCGGACGTCGCGGAGGCGATCGATTTCTGCGAGTACTACGCGCTCGAAGGGGGGCGGATCGCCCGGCCGCGCCGCGTGGACGTGCCCGGCGAGGAGAACGTGACCGAGCCACGCCCGCGCGGCATCGCGGTGGTGATCGCCCCGTGGAACTTCCCGCTCGCGATCCTCTGCGGCATGACGACGGCGGCCCTCGTCACGGGCAACACGGTGGTCATGAAGCCCGCGGAGCAGTCGTCGCTCGTCGGGCTGCGGCTGCACGAGATCCTGCTCGAGGCCGGCGTGCCCGCGGGCGCGCTGGCCTTCCTGCCGGGTCGGGGTGAGGAACTCGGCCCGCCCCTGATCGCCCATCCCGACACCGCCCTGGTCGCCTTCACCGGCTCGCGGGCCGTCGGCCTGTCGATCCAGGCACTCGCCGCGTCGTCCTCGGGGGGCGAGGGTCACACCGTCAAGCGCGTGATCGCCGAGATGGGGGGCAAGAACGCGATCATCGTGGATGACGATGCGGACCTCGACGAGGCGGTGAAGGGCGTCGTGCACTCCGCGTTCGCGTTCGCCGGCCAGAAGTGCTCGGCGTGCTCGCGTGTGATCGTGCTCGACGAAATTCATGATCTGTTTCTCGACCGGCTCGCCGGTGCCGTCCGCAGCCTCTCGGTCGGTCCAGCCACTGCGCCGGGCACGCAGGTCGGGCCGGTCGTCGACGAGGAGGCCCGCGAACGGATCGGTCGATTCATCGCACTCGGCCGCGCCACGGCACGGCTCGTGGCCTCGATCGACGTCGACCACCTCGACGACCGCGGCTGGTTCGTCGGACCGCATCTCTTCGCCGACGTCGACCCCGGCGGCCCCCTCGGACAGGAGGAGATCTTCGGGCCCGTGCTCGCCGTGATCCGCGCGAGCGACTTCGACCACGCGATCGCGCTGGCCAACGGCACGCCCTACGCGCTGACCGCCGGGGTCTTCTCGCGGAGTCCGTCGCGGCTTGCCCGGGCTCGAGAGGCGCTCGAGGCCGGCAACGTCTATCTCAATCGAGGCATCACCGGCGCACTGGTGCACCGCCAGCCGTTCGGCGGCTACAGGCTCTCCGGAATCGGGGGGAAGGCCGGCGGTCCGGACACCCTCGCTGCCTTCACGGTTCCACGAACGGTCACGGAGAACACGCTGCGTCGCGGTTTCGCGCCGCCCCCGGCTTCGGATCCTTGATGCGGCCACCCCGTGGCGGGCCTCGTCGAGGGGCACCCCTCGACGAGTTCACGTTTTGACGGTTCACTCCGTCGGGGCTCCTCACGAAACGCTCACGCCCGACCGGTACACCTTCCGCGGCGGTCGCCTCCGCCCCTGCGATGCCCGACTCCCCTTCCATCTCCACGCCGGCCCGCACGCTGACCGGGCGATCGCGTCGCCGCACCACGCGCCCCTGGGTGCGGGCGACCGACGCGATCGCCCGCGGCCTCATCACCGTCGGAGGCATCGGCACGATCGTGGCCGTGCTGCTGGTGGGGGCGTTTTTGCTCGCCGTGGCCCTGCCACTCTTCCGATCGGCCTCGTCGCGGATGGAGCGGGTCGGACCGCTGCCCAATGCCGAGGCCGGCCGCCTCGCCTGCCTGGGAAGCGACGACTCCGGACTCCTGACGTGGTTCGCAACGCGCGGGGATACGGGCGGCATCGCAGGCGATCTGCAGGTCGTGCGCATCGGCGATGGCACCGTGCTGCACGCACGTCCCGCCGCCGCACTCGGGCTCGAAGGCGCGACCACGATCCGGGTGACCGGGGCGGCCGGCACCGGGGCGGTCGGCTACGCCGATGGCACGTTTCGCATCGGCAGGATCGGTCTCGACTCCCGGTTCATCCCTCCCGACGCGGTGCCGGAGGCCGCCGCCGGCCTGGTCCCTGGCAGTGCCGTCAGCGTCGACGGTGAAACGATCATCCGCGGCATGACGGGCCATTACGCCGCCGTCTCGCTCGTCTGCGAACTGGCCACGCCATCGAGGCTCGACTCCGACGCGATCGTCGACATCGACGTCGCGTCCCGACCGGACGGCACGATCGTGGCGGCACTCGACGCCGCCGGCCGGGTGCGCGTCGAGTCCGTCACCGCACGACGCAACCTCCTGACCGACGAGGTGGTGACCACGTCGGTGGGAAGCTCGCTCGCCCCTCACGACGGCGAACGGCCGTCGTTCGTGCGTGTCTCGGAACGGGGCGATCAGCTGTTCGTGGTCGCCCATGACGGCTCGGCACGAAGGTTCGTCATCCGCAACGTCGAGTCGCCCGAGCCGATGGAGGTGTTCCACGTGGGTGGCGACGACCAGACGACCACCCGGGTCACCGCCGTCGAGCGTCTCTTCGGGGGCGCGTCGCTGGCGGTCGGCGACGAGGCGGGCGTCGTGCACGTGCTCTTTGCATCACGGGGCGGTGCCGCGCTCGCCGCCGATGGCCTCGCCATGCGGGAGTCGAGGACGTTTGCGGTCCGCCGCGGCTCCGGCGCGGCGGGCATCCGGGCGATCGCCGCGTCGCCGCGGTCCCGGCTGTTCGCGGTGGCCGATGCCGAGGGGAGCGTCCGGCTCCTCCATTCGACCACCGGCGAGGAGGTCCTGGAGCCCGAGCGGGCGATCGACGTGGCAGCCGAGCAGCTCTGCATCGCGCCACGCGAGAACCTGCTCCTCGCGGCCGGCGCGGGCACGCTCGCGGCCTGGCGAATCGACGCCGGCTATCCCGAAATCTCCGGGCGGACGCTCCTCGGACGCGTCTGGTACGAGAACTACGCCGGGCCGGTCCATGCGTGGGAGACCACCGGACACGAGTCGTTCGAGTCGAAGTTCGGTCTCGTGCCGCTCGTCTTCGGCACCATCAAGGCCACGCTCTACACGATGCTCTTCGCGACTCCGGTCGCGATCCTGGCGGCGATCTACGCCAGCCAGTTCATGCATCCCCGCTGGCGTGCGCGAATCAAGCCGACGATCGAACTCATGGCCGGGCTTCCGAGCGTCGTGCTCGGGTTCATCGCGGGCATGGTCTTCGCCCCGCTCGTCGAACGGGGCGTGGTGCCGGTCGTGACGGGACTGTTCGTCGTCCCCGCGGTGCTGCTCGCCGGCGCGCACCTCTGGCAGCTGCTCCCGGCGGGCTGGCGACCGCGTCTCGCCCCGTGGCGGCTGCCGGTGATCGGCCTCGTCGCCCTGCCGCTCGGCTGCCTCGCCGCGACGGCGGTCGCGCCGCACGTCGAACGACTGCTCTTCGACGGTGACTTCCGCGCGTGGCTCGACGGCCGGGGTGGGAGTGGGTTCGGCGGCTGGGTGGTGGCGCTCCTGCCCCTGTCGGCCGTCGCCGCCGCCGCGGTGGTCGGAAGGCTGGTGAACCCCTGGCTGCGACGGATCACACCCGTCGCGGTCGTCGGAGCCGGCGGCTGGACCACACGGACGGCGGCGGTCGCGTCCCTCGTCGTCTTCGTTTGCGGCGTTGCCGTGGCCATCGGCCTGGCGGCCGCCGGGGGCGTGTTTCTCGATGCGTTGCGGCTGGACGCCCGGGGCGGGCTCTTCGGCACCTACGTCCAGCGCAACGCGCTGATCGTCGGACTCGGCATGAGTTTCGCCGTCATCCCGCTGATCTTCACGATCGCCGACGACGCGCTCACGAGCGTGCCCGACCATCTCCGCAGCGCGTCGCTCGGCGCGGGCGCGACGCCCTGGCAGACGGCGATCCGCGTGATCGTGCCGGCGGCGGCGAGCGGCATCTTCTCCGCCGTCATGATCGGGCTCGGACGCGCGGTCGGCGAAACGATGATCGTGCTCATGGCGGCGGGCAACACGCCGATCATCGACTGGAACGTCTTCAACGGCTTCCAAACCCTGTCGGCCGCCATCGCCACGGAACTGCCGGAGGCGGCCCGGGGCAGCGCGCACTACCGGGTCCTCTTCCTCGCCGCCCTCGCCCTCTTCGGCATGACGTTCGTCGTCAACACGCTCGCCGAAATCGTGCGCCAGCGATTCCGTCGGAGGGCCCATGAGCTCTGACCCGGGCCGTGGTGCCGCCAGCCGCCCGACGAGGGGCGGACTGCCGTTCAGTCCGGCGGCGGAACGCCCGCCACGACGCGTGCGGTCCGCACATGCCGCGCTCGCCGCCCATGGCGAGCCCTGGGTATGGCTCACCGGCGGCTCGCTGGCGCTGGCCATCGTGATGATCGTGGGCCTGCTCGCCTTCATCGCCGTGCGCGGCGCGGCCACGTTCTGGCCCGCGCCGCTCGAACTCGTCACCCTCGCGGATGGCCGACGCGTGCTCGGCGAGGTGACCGACCGCGAGATCGTCCGCGGCGACCTCGCGGAGGGTGCGTCTGCGTCCACGCGCCGCCTCGTGCGGACAGCGAACTTCGAGCTCACCGGGCGACACTTCGAGTGGTTCGACGATCACGCGATCGCGAGCGTGGAGCGACCGGTATGGGCGACGGCCGTCGAGCGACTCGAGGGGGGTCGCTTCCACGGGTTCCCCGTGAAGCTTCGGCACGGTGACATGATCGTCGCCGAGGGGGCCGCGGAGGTCTGGGCCGCATACGAACGCGAGCACCCCGCCGCGCGCCGCCGCTTCCGTGAGGCGCTGGCGATCGACAAGCACGATCGCGGCGCGCTCCAGCGCCGCCTGCGACAGGCGCGGCTCGCGGTCGTCCAGGCGGGCCTGGACCGGGGGGAAGACAGCCCGGCAGCCGTCGCGGCGCGGGAAGCGGAGCGCCGCACGATCGCGGAAGTGGAGCGTGCGACGGTCGTACTCGACGAGATGACCTCGGCGTTGCGTGCGCGGAATGCGGGCTGGCTCGTCGACTTCGAGACCGCCGACGGCGCGGAAGCGTCCCTGCCACTCGACGGGATCGTCCACGCGTGGCAGCCGAACCGCCTGGGCACGTTCGGAAAGCTGGGCGTCTACGGGGCACGCTGGGGCGAGTTCCTCGCCGACGACCCCCGCGAGGCCAACAGTGCGGGTGGCGTCTTCCCCGCGATCTGGGGCACGGTCGCCATGACGCTCATCATGGCGCTCCTCGTGGCGCCCTTCGGCGTGCTCGCCGCCCTCTACCTGCGGGAGTACGCGTCCCGGGGTCCGATCACGTCGGCGGTGCGCATCGCAATCAACAACCTCGCGGGTGTCCCGAGCATCGTCTACGGCGCCTTCGGGCTCGGCTTCTTCTGCTACGGGCTGGGGAGCGGCATCGACGACATGTTCTTCCGCGCCGGGCTCGTGGCGGACGGCCAGCCGACGTTCGGCACCGGCGGCCTGCTCTGGGCGTCGCTCACGCTCGCCCTGCTCACGCTCCCGGTCGTCATCGTGGCGACGGAAGAGGCGCTCGCCGCGGTGCCGAATTCGATGCGCGAGGGGTCGTACGCGTGCGGTGCCGGCAAATGGCAGACCATCCGTCACATCGTCCTGCCGCGGGCCCTGCCCGGCATCATGACGGGCCTGATTCTCGCGATGGCACGCGGCGCCGGCGAGGTGGCGCCGCTCATGCTCGTCGGCGTGAAGAAGCTCGCCCTCGACCTGCCCATCGACGGGACGTTTCCCTTCGTCCATCCCGAGCGGGAATTCATGCACCTGGCGTACCTGATCTACGACGTCGGTTTCCAGAGCCCCAACGCGCAGGCCGCACAGCCGATGGTCTTCACCATCACCTTCCTGCTGGTCACCATCATCGCGCTGCTCAACATCACCGCCATCTGGCTGCGAGCGCGGCTGCGACGCCGCTACGTGGCGCAGCAGTTCTGATTGGAGCGCTGCCGGGCCATCCCTG
>DNLZ01000506.1:2558-7159 GCA_003488325.1 Planctomycetaceae bacterium | reverse complement strand
CGAGCCTCCCGCCGGCGTGGCCGACCCGCCGGCTCCGGTGAGTGGCCGACCTGTGCCGGGCCGCCGGCCCGTGCGGCCGCCGACGATCGACACAGCCGTCGATCTGTCGGTCCCGATCCCGCCGCCGCTGACGCACTTCATGGGGCGCGAGATCGCGCAGACCATGCACTACACCGGCGCGCCGTGGCTCGTCCGCGAAAGCCGGCAGCGCGAGGAGGACTGCCGCCAGCTGCTCGAGGCGCTCGAGATCCGCCCCGGCCAGACGATCTGTGACCTCGGCTGCGGCAACGGCTTCTACACCGTCGAGCTCGCCCGCCGGGTCGGTCCCGAGGGAATCGTCTACGCCGTCGATATCCAGCCCGAGATGCTGCGGATGCTCGCCCGTCTGGCCGCGGAGCAGGGCCTCGGCAACATCCGGCCGATCCTCGGCACCGTCATCGACCCGCGGGTTCCTCCCGACACGTGCGACCTCGTCCTGTGCGTCGACGTCTATCACGAGTTTTCCCATCCCGAGCAGATGCTCGCCCGCATTCGTGCGAGCCTCTCCGCAGGTGGACGGCTCGTGCTGGCGGAGTTTCGGGGCGAGGATCCGGCGGTGCCGATCAAGCCCCTGCACAAGATGACGAAGGCCCAGATTCGGAGTGAACTCGAGCCCGCCGGCTTCGCGGTCGTACGAGAGTTCGATCAGCTCCCCTGGCAGCACCTCGTGTTTCTCGAGGCCGAGCGGGAAGGTGACTCACCGAAAGGTGAGCCACCGACGTCGCGCCCCTGACGACAGCGGCGCGATACGCACACAGGTCGCGCGCTAACGACTCCGATCCGGCGTTGCCTGCGGCAGGCGGCACGAGCCGTCGTCGCACCGACCGGCGATGCGGTAGCGGTTGCGGGCGACGAGCGCGTAGAGCGATCGCCAGATCGGCAGGCTCCCGGGCAGGTGCAAGGGGAGCGCGAGCGGCCAGAGGAGCGGCAGCCGTCGCGACAGGTACCGCACGGCCTCGGCTCCACCCCGTGCGGTGCCGGCGCGATCCACGACCACCATCTCTTCGCGCAGCCGCTCCTGGGGCAGTTCCGGGAAATCCCGCGCGACCTGTTCGTCGTGCAACGATGTGTAGCGGAGCGCGCCGAACACATCGAGCCGGCGGAGCAGGGCGATCTGGCTCCGGCAGAAGCGGCACTGCCCGTCGTAGAGGACCGTGTCGTGGTCGGGTCGCGTCGCCGTCTGGATCATCGTCGCTCGGCTCCACCAATGAAACCGCGATCGGACCGCCGACGCAACCGGGCGACGCACGCGACGGCCCGCTGTCGGCAAGCCGCCGGCGTCAGTCTTCGTCGAAGGACGAGGCGGCGGATCCCGGGACGGTGCAGAAGTGGAGGATCGTCACGGCGCCGACCGAGAGCAGCGTCCACGGCGCCCACTCCGGGGCCGTAAAGGCCCGCGTCTCGCCGGTGCCGCTGAACGGCCGCAGCATGGCGGAGTCGATGACGAGCATCTCGACGCCGAGGAGGCAGCAGAAGATGCCGGAGGCGAGAAACAGGCTCTTCGTCATCGGGCTTTTCATGGTGACATCGCTCGTGGAACGCGTGGCCGGGGCGGCCGCAAAGTGTGGCGGCCCGAGGGCCGGACGTGCCCGCGAGCGTGGAGACCGCCCCGGAGCCTTTCCCCTTGTTCGGCCGGTGGCCGACCTCATCTGCACGACAGGCTGCGGCGTGCCGGACCGTAACGGTCGTGCGGCCTGGATGGCCGATGGAGGCGGCACACCCAACCGCTGCTCAGGCCTCGGCGGCGGGCCCCGAGGCCTCGGCATCGGCGACGGGCCGCACGGGTCGCCGCTCCGTCCCGGTGCCGGGCACGAGCTGCGGCACCGGCGTCGCCCCGTCCACCACGCTCTTGAGCTCGTCGCCGTCCATCACCTCGCACTCGATGAGCCGGCGGGCGACGGCCTCGAGGGCCGCGCGGCGCGATTCGATGATCTGCCGCACCGACCGCATGGCGTCGTCGACGATCCGGCGCACCTCCTCGTCGATCTCGCGGGCCGTCTGCTCGCTGTGCGACCGCGTGCCCGTCAGATCACCAGCGGCTCCGGCCAGGAACGGCGAGCGCGGACTCTCGCGGTAGGCCACCCGTCCGAGCCGGCTCATGCCGTAATCCATGACCATGGCACGGGCGATCTCGCTCGCGCGTTCCAGGTCGTTTTGGGCGCCGGTCGAAACGTCGGCATAGACGATCTCCTCGGCGATCGTCCCCGCGAGGAGCACCTGGATCCGGCTCTCCAGCTCCGACTGCGTCATCAGGTAGCGATCGTCCTCGGGCCGCTGCATCGTGTAGCCGAGCGCGGCCAGGCCCCGCGGGATGATCGAGACCTTGTGGACCGGATCGGTGTTCGGCAGCGAGATCGCCACGAGGGCGTGCGCCGCCTCGTGGTAGGCCACCCGCTTCTTCTCGTCCTCGTGGATCACGCGCCGCTTCTTCTCGAGGCCCGCGGTGACCCGCTCCACCCCCTCGTTGAACTCGTCCATCCCGACGGAGGACTTGTCCTTGCGGGCGGCGAGCAGCGCGGCCTCGTTGACGAGATTCGCGAGATCCGCCCCGACGAACCCGGAGGTGATCCGGGCGATCTGGCCGAGTTCGACCGCGGGGTCGAGCTTCACGTTCGTGACGTGCACCCGCAGGATCGCCTCGCGGCCCCGCACGTCGGGACGATCGACGAGCACGTGGCGGTCGAAGCGGCCGGGTCGCAGGAGCGCCGGGTCGAGCGTCTCCGGCCGGTTCGTCGCGGCGAGCACGATGACGCCGGAGTTGCTGCCGAAGCCGTCCATCTCGACGAGCAGCGCGTTGAGCGTCTGCTCGCGCTCGTCGTGGCCGCCCACGACACTCGTGCCGCGCGTCTTGCCGAGCGCGTCGAGCTCGTCGATGAAGATGATGCACGGCGCCTTCGCCGTGGCCTGCTGGAACATGTCGCGGACGCGGGCCGCACCCACGCCCACGAACATCTCGACGAAGTCGCTGCCGGAGAGGCCGAAGAACGGCACGCCCGCCTCGCCCGCGATCGCCTTGGCGAGGAGCGTCTTGCCGGTGCCCGGCGGGCCGACGAGGAGCACGCCCTTGGGGATGTGGCCGCCGAGCACCTGGTACTTCTCGGGGCTGCGGAGGAACTCGACCACCTCGCGCAATTCCTCGACGGCCTCGTCGATGCCGGCCACGTCGTCGAACGTGATGCCGAGGTCCTCCTGCGCGTACATCTTGCCGCGGCTGCGACCGAAGGCCATCGGGCTGCCGGCACCGCCGATGCGCCGCATCATCGCGAAGAGCAGGAGGCCGAAGAGCCCCGTGATCACGAGCAGTGGCACCCAGTTGCGCCACGGACTCGGCGGATCCTCGTAGCGGAAGGGGACGCCGTGCTCGTTGAGGAGCCGCACGAGTTCCGACTCGGAGTTTTCGCTCGGCAGCTTCGAGGTGCGGAAGCGTCGCTCCGTGGAGGCGGGTCGCCCGACCCGCTCGGCCGCCCCGCCCTCCGGTGCCGGATGGGCGGCCATTTCGCGCACCTTGCCGGAGACCTGGAACCCTCCGATGACCACGTCGTGCAGGTCGCCGTAGAGCGCCTCCGTGCGGCCTTCGAGCCCGGACCGCTCGATGCTCACCCATCCCGTACCGGGAGCCGTCTCGTCGCCCTGCGGCTCGCCGGCGGCCGCGACGAGCCGCACGAGGTCGCTGTAGGACAGTTCGAGCTGCGGCGTGGAGCCGAGCAGGCTCAGCGCGAAGAGGCTCGCCGCGCCGGCGGCGACGAGCGACCAGACGAGATTGCCTCCAACGCCGGACCGCCGATCGGGCGAGCGCTTGGGAACATCTCGTTTCTTCGCCATCGCGGGGCTTCCATGGCGGGCTGACCGCCTGCAGAGACAACTCAGCCATCCTAGGCGGCGATGTCCCGCGGGACAAACGACCGCACCGCCGCGGAGACGTCGTGTGGCGGTCCCGCGCCACCCGCCGTACATTGGCGGATTGCCGTCCTGGGCAAGGCGTCCCCGAATTTTCCGACCGTGCAGCGACTCCCCGGCGCGCTCGTCCCGCCGCCCCAACCGGTGTCACGATCGGCCGAGTCCCGCGGGACGGCGGCGGATGAGATCGTGCGCGTCGCCGTCCTCGGCTCGACCGGCAGCATCGGCCGCAGCACGCTCGACGTGATCGCGGCCTCCCCGGGGCGGTTCGTGCCCCATCTGCTCGCCGCGCGGCGCAGCGTCGGGCCGCTGCTCGAGCAGGCCCGCCGGTTCCGCCCCGCCTGGGTGGTGATCGTCGATCCTGACGCGGCCGCGACGGTCGATGCGACGAGCCTGCCGCCGGGCACCCGCCTGGCGGTCGGAGACGAGGCCCTCGACGAGCTCGTGGCCGACCCCGCGATCGATCGTGTGGTCGCCGCCATCGTCGGAGCGGCCGGCCTGCGCAGCACGTGGGCCGCCGTCGCCGCCGGTCGCACCGTGGCGCTGGCCAACAAGGAGACGCTCGTGATGGCCGGACCGCTCGTGATGCGGCTGGCCGAGCGGACAGGGGCGACGATCATCCCCGTCGACAGCGAGCATGCCGCGATCCACCAGGCGCTCTGCTC
>DNLZ01000506.1:0-2183 GCA_003488325.1 Planctomycetaceae bacterium | reverse complement strand
CCGGCCGCGACGCTCGCGGACGTCACGCCGGCCGAGGCGCTCCGCCACCCCACCTGGTCGATGGGGCCGAAGATCACCGTGGATTCGGCGACGATGATGAACAAGGCGCTCGAGCTCATCGAGGCACGCTGGCTCTTCGGCGTGCCCGCCGGTCAGCTCGAGGTGCTCGTCCATCCGCAGTCGATCGTCCATTCACTCGTGGAGTTCGTGGACGGCTCGGTCATCGCCCAGCTCAGCCCGCCCGATATGCGTCTCCCGATCCAGTACGCGCTCTCCTATCCGCGGCGGCTGCCCGGACCCGCGCGGCGGCTCGACGTCGCGGTGCCGCTCACGCTCGACTTCGAGCCGCCCGACCCCGCGCGGTTTCCGGCGCTGCGACTCGGACTCGAAGCGGCCGAGCGCGGCGGCACGGCCGGCGCCGTGCTCAACGCAGCCAACGAGGAGGCGGTGCAGGGCTTTCTCGACGGCCGCCTGCGGTTCACCGACATCGCGGAGGTGTGCGCGGGAGTGCTCGCCGCACATCCGTATCGTTCCGATCCCGAACTCGACGAGTTGCGTGCACTCGACACGTGGGCACGACAGGAGGTGGCCTCGTGGGCGAGTGTCTGACCCCGTTCACCGTCTCGCTCCCCGTGGCTGCAGGCCTCGCGTGGATGCTCGATCCGGCCAGCTGGTGGGTGATCCTCCAGGTGGCCCTCGGCCTCGGCTTCGTGATCTTCGTGCACGAACTGGGCCACTTCCTCGTGGCCAAGGCCTGCGGCGTGAAGTGCGAGAAGTTCTACCTCGGCTTCGACGTCGGCGGGCTCAAGCTCGCGAAGTTCCAGTGGGGCGAGACCGAGTACGGCATCGGCGCCCTGCCGCTCGGCGGCTACGTGAAGATGCTCGGCCAGGACGACAATCCGGCGGCCGCCGCCGAGGAGGCGCGGCGGGCCCGTGGCGCTTCGGACCATCTCGATCTGCCCTCGGGCGACCTCCCCGCCGAGCCCACGAGCGACCCGCATCCGGCCTGGGACCCGCGCAGCTACCCGGCCCAGAGCGTGCCGAAACGGATGGCCATCATCTCGGCGGGCGTGATCATGAACGTGATCTTCGCCGTGCTCATGGCCTCGTGGGCGTTCGGCCTCGGGGTGCGGGAGATGACCTGCGCGATCTCGAGCGTGCGCCCGGGCGGCGCGGCGTGGAAGGCGGGCCTGCGCACCGGCGACGAGATCGTGCGGATCGGGCGGCAAAGGCGGCCGATCTTCAACGACCTCCGATACGGCGTGACGCTCGGCAGCGTCCGGGAAGGGATCGAGATCGAGTACCGCAGGCCGGGCGACGAGGCGACGGTCACGGCCCGATTGCATCCCGACACGGACCTCGGCGCACCGACGATCGGCGTCACGAACCCGTGGTCGCTCACGCTGCCGCGGGAGGTTCCGAAGGTGCTCGCGGGCGCCGCCGCCAAGGCCGCTCCGGCGCTCGCGGCCGGCGACACGATCCGCTCGGTGGACGGCCGGGCGGTGGACGGCTACGCGGATCTCATCGTCGCGCTTGCGGCGCACGTCGATCAGCCGGTGCGGCTCGAGGTGGAGCGCGCCGCGCCGGCGGGAGGCGGCGGCAATCCGGCGACCGTCGCGGTCACGCTCCCGCCCCAGCCGACGCGCGTGACCGGCATGACGATGACGGCGCGGGGCATCTCCGCGATCCAGGACGGTTCTCCGGCCGCGGCGGCCGGCCTGCGGGTCGGTGAGCGGATCGTGGCGATCGACGGCGAGGATCCGGGCGATCCGCTCGCGCTCGACGAGCGGCTGTCGCGACGCGCCGGCGAGCACGTGCGGCTGACGGTGGCCGCGGCCGACGGAGCATCGCGCGACGTCGACGTCGTGCCCCGGACGGTCACCTGGATCGACAACGAGGCCAACTGGCCGGCCAGTCCCGCGTCGCTCGCGTCGCTCGGCATCGCGCTCCCGATCGATGCCGACGTGGCCGCCGTCGTGCCCGGCGGGCCCGCCGAGCGGGCCGGTGTCGTGGCCGGCGATCGCGTCGTGCGCGCGTGGTTCCTCGAGCCCGACGCGGAGGCGGGACCGGCCGTGGACGAGGGCGTCGAGCTGTCCACCAAGGCTCCGAACTGGCCCGCGGTCGCCGCCGTGCTCCAACGGGTCCCGGCCGGGACCCGCCTGCGGCTCCCCCCCCCGGGGGGC
>DNLZ01000284.1 GCA_003488325.1 Planctomycetaceae bacterium | reverse complement strand
GGGCACGGCCGCTCCCGCGACGGCAGGGAGCGTGTCGCGCTCCGCCGCAAATCCGTCGTATCGCATCCGCAATCGGGGCATCCGTCACTCCGTGATGGGCTGGTGCTTCAAGCCGATGGATCCGATCACCCTCGCGCGGCATGCCGTCGAGATCGGCCTCGTGGGCATCGAAGGCATCGATCGGGCGCACTACCCGGCGGTGCGTGAACTGGGCCTCGAGATTTCGCTCGTCGGCAGCCACGGCTTCGCCAAAGGGCCGTGCGATCCCGCCCACCGCGCGGAGGTCCATGAGAAGCTCGTCGAGGCGATCGACGTGGCGTCGCGCGTCGGAAGTCGCAAGGTGATCACGTTCACCGGCATGCGGTTTCCGGACATGGACGAGGAACGGGCGGCGGCGGAATGCGTCGCCGCGTGGCAGCGGGTGCTGCCGCTCGCGGAGGCACGCGGCGTGACGCTCGTGCTCGAGCACCTCAACACGCGCGATGCGACGCATCCCATGAAGGGCCACCCGGGGTACTTCGGCGACGACGTCGATTTCTGCGTCGATCTGGTGCGGAGGGTGGGCTCACCCAACTTCAAGCTCCTCTTCGACGTCTACCACGTGTCGATCATGAATGGCGACGTGATCCGGCGGATCGACGCGCTGCGGGACCTCATCGGGCACGTTCACACCGCCGGAACCCCGGGTCGCGGCGAGCTCGACGACACCCAGGAGACCAACTACCCGGCCGTGATGCGGGCGCTCGCGGCCGCGGGCTACGACGACTTCGTGGCGCACGAATTCATCCCCACCTGGGACGATCCCGTGCTCGCCCTGCGGCACGCGGCGATGGTGTGCGACGTATGAAACCGGCGATCGTGGCCCGCGTCGTGGGCATCTGGGCCGCGGTGCTCGTCGCCCCCGCCGCCGGGCACGCGATCGCGGCCGACCGACCCAACGTCGTCGTCTTCCTCGTGGACGACCTGGGCGTGATGGACACGTCGGTCCCGTTCCTCACCGACCCGGATGGCCGACCTCGTCGCCATCCGCTCAACGACTTCCACCACACGCCGGCGATGGAGCGGCTGGCGGCCTCCGGCGTGCGCTTCAGCACGTTCTACGCGATGAGCGTCTGCTCGCCGACCCGCGTCTCGCTCATGACGGGCCAGAACGCGGCGCGGCACCGCACCACGAACTGGATCAACTGGCGACAGGACAACGCCGGACCGCTCGGTCCGCCCGACTGGAACTGGCGCGGTCTCGACGCCGACGATGTGACCCTGCCCCGCCTGCTGCGACAGGCGGGCTACCGCACCATCCACGTGGGCAAGGGGCACTTCGCGCCCCGCGGTGCGCCCGGTGAGGATCCGGCGGCCCTCGGCTTCGACGTGACCATCGCCGGCAGCTGCATCGGCGCTCCCGCCACCTACTTCGGCTCGCGGGACTTCGCCCGACGCGACACACCCTCCCGGGGTCGTGCCATCGCCGACAACGCCGTGCCGGGGCTCGAGCGCTACCACGGCGAGGACATCTTTCTCACCGAGGCACTGACCCGCGAGGCGACGGCCGAGATCACGGCGGCGGTCGGGGCACGCCAGCCCTTCTTTCTCTATCTCGCGCACTACGCCGTCCATGCGCCCTTCGAGTCCGATCCGCGCTTCGCGGATCGCTACGCCGATCGCGACGTGTCGCCGCCGGCCCGCGCCTTCGCGACGCTCGTCGAGGGAATGGACCGCTCGCTCGGCGACATCCTCGACCATCTCCAGGCACTCGGAGTCGCCGCCGACACGCTCGTGCTCTTCCTCGGCGACAACGGGTCGGACGCCCCGCTGGGCCACGAGCACGCGTGGGCCTCGGCGGCGCCGCTGCGCGGTCGCAAGGGTTCGCACTACGAGGGGGGCATGCGGGTGCCCTTCATCGCCTCCTGGGCCGCCCCCGATCCGGCCGGCCGCTGGCAGCGCCGGCTGCCGATCGCCGCCGGTGCGATCCAACGCCAGATCGCGAACGTCTGCGACGTCATGCCGACGATCCTGCGACTCGTCGACGTTCCCGTCCCGTCGGGGCATGTGGTCGACGGCCGGCCGCTCGACCTGCTGCTCGCGGGAGGGGAGGATCCCGCGCACGATCGCACCTTCCTCATGCACTATCCCCACGCGCCGCACCGCAGCGACTACTTCACCGTGTGGCGCGATGGCGACTGGAAGGTGATCTACCATCACCTGCCCACGCCGGCGTCCGGCGACGCTCACTACCAGCTCTTCAACCTGCACGACGATCCGTTCGAGAAGCACGACCTGGCGGGCGAACGGCCCGGGGAACTCGCGCGCATGATGCAGGGACTCGTGCAGGCCTGCGACGCGCACGACGCGCTTCAGCCACTCGACCCGGACACGCGACGCCCGCGCCGGCCCGTCGTTCCCGCCGCCCCACCCTGAGCGACGGCGGGGTCGATGCGGCCAAGCCTCGTCGCCGCGTGGTCGTCAGTCGTCGTCGAAGGGGCGTCGCGGAGCCTCGGTCGTCGCATTGGCGCCGGCGGGCTCGGCCTCCCGGGCCGCATCCCCTTCGAGCGGTTCCTCCTTCATTTCCTGCCGCTCGCGCCACGGCTCGCTGCGCTCGTAGCTCGCGAGCTCGTTCTCGAGCTGCTCGCGGACGCCGGCCTCGGGATCGCTCTTCTCCACCGACTGGCGGCTGTACTTCCTCGCCGTCTCGAAGTCTCCCGTCTCGGCATATCCGGCGGCCAACGTGCTGATGATGTGGGCCTCGTTCCACTCCGTCTCCTCGCACGCCTTGGTCGCCAGTTCGATCGCCCGCGCGCCGTCCCGCAAGGCGTCGTCCGGCGACGTCGCCAGCAGCCAGGCGAGGTTGTTCAGGACGCCGGTGTCGTCCGGCCGGGCTTCCAGGGCACGTTCGAGGTCGGCCCGGGCCTCGGCGTGGTCGCCGATCGAGATGCGGGCGTCGCTGCGGCCACGTCGACTCGGGAAGTGGTTCTCGTCGATCTCGAGCGCGCGGGTGAAGCGACGGATCGCCTCACGCGGCTGGCGGGCCATCAGGTAGAGCATGCCCAGCTGACTGACGACAGCCGCGTTGTCCGGGTTCTTGGCGACGAGCCGTCGGAAATCACGGATCGCCGCCGAGTAATCCCCCTTGTCGGCGAGGATGAGGCCGCGGAGTTCGAGCGCCTCGAGGTTGCCCGGGTCGCCACCCAGCACCGACTCGATGTCCTCGAACGCCTCGGTTTCGTCCCCCGCCTGCTGGCGGACGCGTGCCCGCAGCACGAAGGTCGAGGTGTCGGTCGGATCGAGTTCGATCGCCCGGTCGATGTCGGCGAGCGCCTTCTCGAGGTCGCCGCGCACGGCGTGCAGACGTCCGCGATAGGCGTGGGCCCCCGCGGATTCGGGCTCGAGCTCGATGGCCCGGTCGAACGCCCCTTCGGCGTCGTCGAGCCGATCGTTCATCAGGCACGCCATCCCGAACGCCTCGTGCAGCGATGCGTCGTCCGGCTCCTCGTCGAGCGCCGCGGCGAGGTCGTCGCAGGCCTCGCCGGGATCGCCCGTGACGAGCAGTGCGAGTCCACGGGTACGACGCACGTCGGCGTCACGCGGCGCCAATTCGACCGCTCGGTCGTAGTGCTTCTTCCGCTCGGCGGCGTCGTCCTCCAGCGAGCCCAGCACGATGAAGGCCCGCGCCTGCTGGAGCATGTCGTCGCCGAGCAGATCGATCGCCTTGCGGGCGGCCGTCCGTGCCCGCTCGCGATCGCCGCGGGGAAGCGCCTCGAGCCGTGCGACCATGAGGTGGGCCTGACCGAGTTCGGGATCGCGGGCCAGGATTTCGGCGAGGTCGCCGAGCGCCAGCGCACGCATCCGCGGCCATTGAGGGTCGGGAGGCTTCGACCCGTAGATCACGTCGACGAGCAGTCCCGCCCGATCGACGAGCGTGCCCGTGTAGAGCTCCTCGGCGAACTTCTTCGAGTCGGCGTCGAGGCCGAGTTCGATCGCCCGGCGGCAGTGCTTCAGAACGCGGTCGTAGTCGTTCAGGCTTCGCGCGCCGATCTTCACGTCGATGGCCGCGTCGAGCTCCGCCTGACCGGGAGGCGCGGCCGTCCCGTCCGCGTCGGCGGCGCCCGCTGCGGGCTCAGCTGCGATCGCGGGATTCGAGGTGGACGGGCAGCACGACGCGACGACGACCGCCGTCGCGAGCAGCCACCTCCGGTGCCGGTGCCGGGCAGAACGGGACATGCCGATGTTCCTCTCCATGCACGAGGTGTGGATCGAGGAAGCCGCAGGCGAGCCGCCCTCGATCCTCGACGGCACGGCCCTCGGGGAACCGTCGCCGTGCCGGCTCAGTATGCGGCGCGAGCGGGCCATGACGCCACACCGACCCACGGGAATTCCCGCGGGACGTCGGTCACAGCGGCGCCGGCAGATCGCGGCGGGCGAAGATCACGGCTCCCGCGACGTACGCGGCGATCCCGATCCCGATCAGCACCCCGTCATAGCGGGCCAGGAGCCACCAGGCCTCCGCGCCACCGCCGACGAGCCGCTGCGGCTCGTAGACCTCCAGCACCGACAGCGATCCCACCCAGGAGAACGTCGAGCTCAGACGGCCGACGAGCTTCGCGAGGATGGAGAGCACGTAGAAGCCGCACATGATGCCGATCGTGCGCCAGCGATGGCTGTCGGCCGCCGAGACGAGGGACGCGATCCCGCCGAGGCAGACCATGAGACCGAAGACGTTCGCCACCGCGGGCACGAACCGGGCCGGCTCGACCCGGTCCGCCCACGGCCCGGACGCGACGGCCGTCCAGACGCTCACCAGCAGCACCCCGCAGAGCAACGCCGCTCCGCTCGTCGCCGCGAGCGCCTGCGTGACGAACACGGCCGTGCGACGGATCGGAGACGCCAGCACCATCTCCATCGTGCCCCGCTCGAGCTGCCCGGAGACGGCGTCGCTCCCGCGCGTGATGCCCCACACCGTGGCCGCGAGCACGATCACGGGGTCGACGAAGGCGAGCGCCACGCGGCCCGCGGGCGTGGCCACTTCGGCGAAGGGAACGCCCGAGAGCTTCTGCCATTCCTGGGGGATCGCGCGCAGCAGCACGTCCTGGAAGGCCGACATCGTGATCTGTGCGGACAGCCAGAGATAAATCCAGGGAAAGGCCGCCCAGAGCGCCGTGAGCGAGAGCACGAGCGCCCGTTGGTCGCCCCAGGCCCGTCGCCAGATCGCCGTGTTCCACATGCTCGCGTGCGTCCCTTCGGAGGCCTTCGTCCCGGAATTCAGATCGTGCGGCCTGCGTCGTTGGTGCCACGGTGGAAGCGGTCGTACACCGCGCCGAGGCCCACGGGCTCCACCTGCATCTCCTCGAGCGGCAGGGTCGACAGCCAGCCCAGCAGCCGCGGCAGCGAGTCCGCGGCCTCCAGCACGACCCTGTCGTCCCGGTGCTCCGCGAGCGACACGTGCGCGGCGAGCGCCTCGGGAACACCCGTGAAGGGACCGGCCAGTCGTGCCGAGATGCGGTGGCTGCGGCGCAGGTGCTCGATCGACTGCTCGTGGACCAGCCGCCCGGCCCGCAGGATCACCACGCGGTCGCAGGCCGTCTCCACCTCGGAGAGGACGTGCGACGAGAAGATGACGGTACGGCCCGCGGCACGAGCCTCGGTGACGAGATCGAGGACCTCGGCCCGCGCCGTGGGGTCGAGGTTGGCGGTGGGCTCGTCGAGAATCACGAGTTCGGCCTCGGTGGCCAGCACCACCGCGAGGGCGAGCTTCTGCCGCATGCCGGTGCTCATGCGTCCCACCTGCCGCGTGCAGTCGAGTCCCAGGCGGTCGGCCACGCGAGCGGCCGTCTCACGTCGGCAGGCGGGCCGCAGGCGCGAGAAGAAGTCGAGCACGCCATGGCCGTTCATGCGGCGGAAGAGCCGCGCCTCGCCGGGCAGGTAGGCGGTGCGACGCCGCACGCCGAGCGAGTCGTGCTCGCAGTCGCAGCCGGCCACGTGCGCCGACCCGGCCGTCGGACGAATGAAGCCGAGCAGCAGCCGCAGCAGCGTCGTCTTGCCGGCGCCGTTGGGCCCGAGCAGACCGTGCGCCCCGGCGGCGAGATCGACCGTCACGTCGTTGACGCCGATCACCGATCCATAGAGCTTCGTGACA
>DNLZ01000371.1:3222-7150 GCA_003488325.1 Planctomycetaceae bacterium | reverse complement strand
TTCCACCCGGGTGCGCACGCCTGGAGGCGTACGCCACGTGGGGGACAGCCGAGGGACAGGCGCGAGCCAGTCCCTGCGTACTCGTCGCGTACGTCGACGAGCGCAGCCAGGATGGCGGAGCGAGGAGACGTCGAGTGAGCGGAGGGCAGGATGCCCGCAGCGAACGTCCGGCGACGGGGCATGGGTAGCCCCGGATCACGCCAGACGTCACCGACGCAGTGCCGCATCCGCCGGGGCTTCAAGCAACACCCTCGCCCCCGTCGTCGCCATGCACGGTGACGACGATGCACCGCGGGCCGCCGCGATCCCGGTGCTCGCAGAGATAGATTCCCTGCCAGGTGCCGAGGCAGAGCTGACCATCGCGTACCGGCACCGTGACGGAACTCCCCATGAGCGACGCCTTCACGTGGGCCGGCATGTCGTCGGGACCTTCGCACGTGTGGGCGTAGGGAAGGTCATCGGGCGCGATCGTATCGAGCGCCATGGCGAGGTCGGCCGGCACGTCGGGGTCGGCGTTCTCGTTGATCGACAGGCTCGCCGACGTGTGCCGGATGAAGACGTGGACGAGCCCGACCCTGAAGCGTCGCAGCTCGGGCAGCGCGGCTGTCACCTCGCCCGTGATGAGGTGACAGCCGCGCCGTCGCGGGGCGAGCCGTATCTCCTGCTGAAGCCATGCCATGCGACGAGTTGTCTCACGGTCTGCCGATGACCGCAACGAGCCCCGGCCGGCGCCGGACCGGCCGCCGGGGGTTGTTTTCCGCACGGGCCCAGATGACGATGCCGGGCGCCGGGTCGGTGGCCGGCGGGGATTTCGTCCCTGCGTCGCGGCACGAGTCCGGCCCGGGGATGTTCGGCCCCGGGACTTCGTACCCTTCGCACTCCGCACCCCGTGAAACCATGCGCCACATCATGACCGCCGTGATCATCACCGGCCTCGCTGCCTCGAACATCACTGCCGCTGCTCCCGACCCCGACGACGTGCCGCCCACCGTCGGCTCGATCGAGCGGCTCGATCCGCGTTTCGACGCACTCGTTCCACCCGGGGCGACGATCGAGGTGCTCGCGAGCGGCTTCGCGTGGAGCGAGGGGCCGGTGTGGGTGCAGGCGGGCGGGTGGCAGCCGGAGGCGTGCCTCCTCTTCTCCGACATCCCTCGCAATCGGATCAATCGCTGGCGTCCGGGCCACGGCATCGACGTCTTCATGGAGCCGAGCGGCTACACGGGCGTGGCCGAGTACGGGACCGAACCGGGCTGCAACGGGCTGACGCTCGACCGCGAAGGGCGTCTGCTTCTGTGCGAGCACGGAGACCGACGCGTGTCGCGGCTCGCGCCGGATGGAGGGAAACTGACGCTCGCCGACCGCTGGGAGGGCAAGCGGCTCAACAGCCCCAACGACGTGGTCGTCCATTCGTCGGGGGCGATCTACTTCACCGACCCGCCCTACGGCCTTCCCAACCGCTATGACGACCCACGGCGCGAGCTCGACTTCTGCGGCGTCTATCGCATCGGCGTCGACGGCCGCCTCGACCTGCTCTGCCGCACGATGACGCGCCCCAACGGGCTCGCCTTCTCCCCCGACGAGAAGACGCTCTACGTGGCGCAGTCCGATCCCGACGCGCCGATCTGGCGGGCCTTCGCCGTGAAGCCCGACGGCACGCTCGACGGTGACGGCCGCGTGTTCTTCGATGGCTCGCGACTTTTCAAGACCCGCAAGGGGCTGCCCGACGGACTCAAGGTCGACGCGGCGGGGCACCTGTTCGCCACCGGCCCGGGCGGCGTGCTCGTCTTCGCTCCCGACGGCACGCACCTCGGCACGATCCTCACCGGCCAGAAGACCGCCAACTGTGCCTTCGGCGAGGATGGCCGCACGCTCTACATGACGGCCGACTCGCTGCTCTGCCGCGTGAGGCTCGCGACGCGGGGAGCCCTTCCGGGGCGGTGAAGGCCGAACCCGCCCCGTCACTGCGGGGCGGTCAGATCACACCGCGTTCGGCGAGCAGGCCCATCACCGCCTCGACGCTGCGTCCGAGCGGCCACTCGTGCGTGGGCAGGACGAGATCCGGCGCGACCGGCGGCTCGTAGGGCGCGCTCACGCCGGGAAAGTCGGCGATCTCGCCGGCATCGGCACGCGCGTAGGCTCCGCTCCCGTCGCGGCGGCGACACACCTCGACGGGTGCGGCGACATGGACGACGAGGAACCGGTCGGGGCCGACACGCTCCGCGGCACGCTGCCGCACCGCCGCGTCGGGGGCGACGAACGAGGCCAGGCAGATGATCCCCGCCTCGTTGAAGAGCCGCGCGACCTCGGCCGAGCGACGGAGGTTTTCACTGCGCTCGTCGGCGGAGAAGCCGAGGTCGCGCGAGATGCCCTGTCGCATTCCCTGCCCGTCGAGCACGGTGACGGCATGGCCGGCGTCGAAGAGCCGCCGCTCGACGGCCCGGGCCAGGGACGTCTTGCCCGCGCCGGGCAGTCCCGTGAAGAGCACGGTCACCGGCTTCTGCCCGAACCGCGCCGCCCGCTCGTCGGCCGTGACCTCCCCGGCCGCGGCGACGCCCTCGTCCACCGCGGGCTCCGCATCCCAGTGGGCGACGCCCCCGTCCTGGCGCTCGCGATCGATGATCATGCCGGCGGCGACCGTCGCGTTCGTGAGCCGGTCGATCATGATGAAGCCGCCCGTCGCCCGGTTGCGCCGATACGCGTCGAACGCGATCGGCGCGGTGAGGGTGACGCCGCAGCGCCCGATCTCGTTGAGGCCGAGCGTGGGGGCCGGCTCCCGGTGGAGCGTGTTGATGTCGATGCGGTACCGGAGTGTCGCCACCGAGCCCGGCACGACCTTCGTCGTCTGCTTGAAGAGGTATTGGCGGCCCGGCACGAGGGGTTCCTCGGACATCCACACGACCATCGCGTCGAAGCGACGATCGACCTTCGGGACGTTGCCGGGACGCACGAGCATGTCGCCCCGGCTCGAGTCGATCTCGTCCTCGAGCGTGAGCGTCACCGACTGCGGCGCGAATGCCTCCTCGAGGTCGCCGTCGAACGTCACGATCCGCTTCACGCGGCTTTTCTTGCGCGACGGCAGCGACAGCACCTCGTCGCCGCGGCGGATGATCCCCGAGGCGACGGTGCCCGAGAAGCCGCGGAAGTCGAGGTTGGGCCGCAGCACGACCTGCACCGGGAAGCGGAAGTCCTCCATGTTGCGGTCGGAACCGATGTAGACGCCCTCGAGAAACGGCATCAGCGGCGACCCGGCGTACCACGGCATGTTGGGGCTGTGGACGACGACGTTGTCCCCCTTGAGCGCCGAGATCGGCATGAAGTGCACGTCGGGGAGTTCGAGGCGGGAGGCGAAGTCGACGTAGTCGCGCTTGATCCGGTCGAACACCTGCTCGTCGTACCCCACGATGTCCATCTTGTTGATCGCGACCACCACGTGCTTGATGCCGAGCAGCGACACGATGAAGGAATGCCGCTTCGTCTGCGGGAGCACGCCGTGCCGGGCGTCGACGAGGATGATCGCGAGGTCCGCCGTCGAGGCGCCCGTCGCCATGTTGCGGGTGTACTGCTCGTGGCCGGGGGTGTCGGCGATGATGAACTTGCGCTTGTCGGTCGAGAAGTAGCGGTAGGCGACGTCGATCGTGATCCCCTGCTGCCGCTCGTCCTCGAGGCCGTCGGTGAAGAGCGCGAGGTCGACCTCGCCCCCGGTCGTGCCGTACCGCGAGCTGTCCTTCGTGATCGCGGCGAGCTGGTCCTCGTAGATCATCTTCGACTCGTAGAAGAGCCGGCCGATGAGCGTGCTCTTCCCGTCGTCGACGCTGCCGCAGGTGATGAACCGCAGGAGTTCCTTGCGCTCGTGCTGCGCGAGGTACTCGTCGATGTCGGTGGCGATGAGCGCTGATTGGTGTGACATGATTGAACTCGTGGTGCTCCT
>DNLZ01000371.1:2559-2810 GCA_003488325.1 Planctomycetaceae bacterium | reverse complement strand
GCCCTCCGGGCTGCGCTCGGTTTCCTACGCCGTCTCGATTGGCACGGGCAATCCCTCGCTGAGTTCTCAGTGGTCAAGAGAGCTGTTTGGGGGTTCCTTACCAGTTGACCAAGGAAGCACCCTCGCGCAAGGGCCGTTCAGCGGCCGCGAAGCGGTCCGCTGCAACGGCAGGAGCCGACGCCATCTCAGAAATAGCCCTCCTTTTTCTTCTTTTCCATCGAGCCCGCCTCATCGCTGTCGATGAGGCGGCC
>DNLZ01000371.1:0-2236 GCA_003488325.1 Planctomycetaceae bacterium | reverse complement strand
TGCCGCTCCGAGAAGGTCGTCAACAGCATTTCCTGGATGATCTCGGGAAGCGTGGTGGCGCTCGAGTCGACGGCGCCCGACAGCGGGTAACAGCCGAGCGTCCGGAAGCGCACGCGCCGCAGCTCGGGCTTCTCGCCGGGCTCGAGCGGCAGGCGGTCGTCGTCCACCATGATCATGACGCCGTCGCGCCACACGATCGGCCGCTCGGCGGCGAAGTAGAGCGGCACGATCGGGATCTTCTCGAGATGGATGTACTGCCAGACGTCGAGCTCGGTCCAGTTGGAGAGCGGGAAGACGCGGATGCTCTCCCCCTTGCGGACCTTCGTGTTGTAAAGGTTCCAGAGCTCGGGCCGCTGGTTCTTGGGATCCCAGCGGTGGAACTCGTCACGGAACGAGAAGACCCGCTCCTTCGCCCGGCTCTTCTCCTCATCCCGCCTCGCACCGCCGAAGGCGGCATCGAAGCGATGCTTGTCGAGCGCCTGCCTGAGGGCCTGCGTCTTCATCACGTCGGTGTGCACCTTGCTGCCGTGCGTGATCGGGTTGACGCCGGCGGCCCGCCCCTCCTCGTTGACGTGGATGATGAGCTTGAACCCGAGTTCGTTGGCCACATAGCCGTCCCGCATGCGGTACATCTCCTGGAACTTCCAGGTGGTGTCGATGTGCATGAGGGGGAACGGCGGCTTCGCCGGGAAAAACGCCTTCTCGGCGAGGCGGAGCATCACCGCCGAATCCTTCCCGATGGAGTAGAGCATCACCGGGTTTTCGAACTCGGCGGCCACCTCCCGGATGATGTGGATGCTCTCGGCCTCGAGCTGGCGGAGGTGGGTGAGCGAGTAGGACGTCATCGGCGTGTCGGCGTGGAGGGAGGCGGGTGGCCTACTCTACCGGGCGTCGGAAAAACGCGTCCACGGCGGTTCCCTGCGGCTGAACCCGGGAATCGGCGCCTGGCACTGTAGACTGGCCGGGACGCTGTGGAAGCGGCAGGAGGCCCGCATGGCCCCACGAAACATCATGAAGCACACCATGAGGGAACCGAACGTGACGGCACGAACATTCATGGACTCGATGCCACGCAGCACGACCAGCGTGTCGCCGCCGGATCGGTCCGCCTCCGCCGCATGCGCGGGGCGGCGGTCCGGGATCCTGGTAGTCGCCTTCGTGAGCCTGGTCGCCGGCGTGGTGCTCGGGACGGCTCCCTCAATCGCGTGGGCCCAGTCCGGTCAGGAACCGGTCGGCGTCGTTCGCAGTCGCAGGCTTCCGCTCCTGCCGCGCCGGGCCGCGCGCATGGAAGCCAGAGGTGAGATCGTCGCGGTGCCGCTCGGCCAGCCGCGGCCCGGCCAGACCGGTCCGCGACCGACGGCGCCGCCGGCCACCGGAGCCGCTCCCTCCCCAGGGCGGAGTGCCGCCGCATCCGCAACCCCGCGGGCTCCTTCCCCATCCGGGACCCTCGCGACGACGCTCCTCGAGCGGGCCAGGGCCGCCCTGCCCGGCCTGCTCGATCGCGTCCCCGCGACTCCGGCCGCGCCGGCGTCGGGCACGCGCACCGTCGAGCAGGCAACGCGACTCGTGCCGACGAATCCCCGCGCGCAGGATCCCGGGCCGGACGTCGCATCGCCAGCCGCCCTCGCACCCGTCGCCGGCGACGCCGCGCGTGCGGTGCTCGTCGGTCGACCCGAGCCGTTCACACCCGCGTGGCACGACGCGTATCCCCAGGCATGGACGCCGACCGGCACCGCCGACTGGTGGCAGCAGGCGTCGGCCAGTGCCATCGATTCGAGACTCGCCCGGCTCGCGAACGCTCCCCGGGTCTGGACGGTGGACGGACAGATCGTCGACGCGCCGCCTCCAGCCGATGGCACCCGCAGCGTTCTCGTCGATGGTCCGACGACCGCGGCCGAGTCGGGCTGGCTCCCGCTCGGCATCTTCGCGTCATTCGCCGCGGAGCCTGCCACACTCGTCACGGCGGACGCGCCGGAACCACTCGGCTGGCAGCAGCTCGCCATCGGCAGCGACGGCGCGATCCGCGGCAACCACTACGACGCCATCTCGGACGTGGTGCAGCCGATCAGCGGCCGTGTCGACCCGCGCACGCGGCTGGCGACCTGGACGATCGGCGGCGGTCGGGGCGCCCGGTTCGAGACCCCGGTCGCGACGCTGGCCGAGTCCGCGGCCCGTGCGCAGGCGACGATCGGCGGAGCTGCCCGGCCGTGGACGCTCGTGCCCCTGACACGCCCGG
>DNLZ01000067.1:3676-3840 GCA_003488325.1 Planctomycetaceae bacterium | reverse complement strand
CGCGTGACGAAGTCGGACGCCGTGCAGGCGGTTGCGTCGCGTCCCGCCGAGGCTCCGCAGCAGCGCGCCGCGGTCGCTCCCGCACCCGCGTCGAGGGCGACGGCGTCCGTGACAGCGATGACGTCGCCGCCGGCTCAGGCCCGGGGCAGTCGCGAGGAGCGGGC
>DNLZ01000067.1:0-3293 GCA_003488325.1 Planctomycetaceae bacterium | reverse complement strand
CGGCCCTGCTCACGACCTTCAATGAGGTCGACATGAGCTCCGTGATGGCGCTTCGGGCGAAGTTCAAGGACACGTTCCAGGAGCGGCATGGCGTGAAGCTGGGCTTCATGTCGTTCTTCGTGCGTGCGGCGGTCGAGGCGCTCCGCGCCGTGCCGCAGGTGAACGCCGAGTATCGTGAGCCCCACATCGTCTATCGGGACTACTGCGACATCGGCATCGCGGTCGGGGGCGGCAAGGGCCTCGTGGTACCGGTGCTGCGCAATGCGGAGACGATGTCGTTCGCGGAGATCGAGCAGCGCATCGGCGACCTTGCGAGGCGGGCCGCGGAGAACAAGGTGAAGCTCGAGGAACTGCAGGGTGGCACGTTCACCATCTCGAATGGCGGAGTCTACGGTTCGATGCTCTCGACACCGATCGTGAACCCGCCGCAGAGCGGCATCCTCGGCCTCCACGCGATCCAGGACCGGCCGATGGCGGTCGGGGGTCAGGTGGTGATCCGACCGATGATGTACCTCGCGCTGACCTACGACCATCGCCTCGTCGACGGCCGGGAGGCGGTGACGTTTCTCAAGCGAATCAAGGACACGATCGAGGATCCCAGCCGCCTGATGCTCGAGGTATGAGGACCCGCCCGCATGCGTCATGACCTGGTGGTGATCGGCGGGGGCCCCGGGGGCTACGTGGCGGCGATCCGCGCGGCCCAGCTCGGCATGCAGGCCGCCGTCGTCGAGAAGGAGGACCGCCTCGGCGGCACCTGTCTGCGGGTCGGCTGCATCCCTTCGAAGGCCCTGCTCGAATCGAGCCATCGGTACGAGGAGGCCTGCCATCACCTCGCGTCCCACGGCGTCCGCGTCGCCGGCGTGTCGCTCGACCTTCCGTCGATGATGCGGCGCAAGGCCGACGTGGTCGCCACGCTGGCCAAGGGAATCGATGGCCTGCTCGCGAAGAACAAGGTGACCCGATACCGCGGCATCGGCCGGCTCGCGGGGCCCGGCCGCGTGGCGGTGACGGCCGCGGACGGCGCGGTCACGCTGGTCGAGACGCCGCGGGTGGTGCTCGCCGTGGGCAGCGAAAGCATCGTGCTGCCGGGGATCGAGATCGATGGCACCCACGTGGGCACGAGCACCGAGGCGCTCGATTATGGCGAGGTCCCGGGGCACCTCGTCGTCGTCGGCGGCGGCTACATCGGCCTCGAACTGGGCAGCGTCTGGCGGCGCTTGGGCGCCCGGGTGACCGTGCTCGAATATGCCGACCGCATCCTCCTCGGGATCGACGGTGACATCGCGGCGGACGCCCTGCCGCTGTTTCGGAAGCAGGGGCTCGACATTCAGCTCGGCGTGAAGGTGCGCTCGGCGCGGCGCCACGCAACGGGCTGCATCGTGGAATGCGAGGGGCGCGAACCGATCGCGTGTGATCGCGTCCTCGCGGCGACCGGCCGGCGACCCGCGACGGCCGACCTCGGGCTCGACACAGTGGGCATCACGCCCGATCGGCGGGGATGCATCGGGGTCGACCCCGCTTTTCGCACCACGGCGGAGGGCGTCTGGGCGATCGGCGACTGCATCCCGGGGCCGATGCTCGCCCACCGCGCCGAGGAGGACGGCGTGGCGTGCGTGGACGGCATCGCCGGCCGCTGGGCCCACGTCGAGTACGACCTCGTGCCGGCGGTCGTCTTCACCCATCCGGAGATCGCGACCGTCGGGCGTACGGAGGAACAGCTGCAGGCCGCCGGCGTGGCCTACACGAAGGGCGTCTTTCCGTTCCGGGCGAACGGCCGGGCCCGCACCATCGACGACACCGTGGGGAAGGTGAAGGTGCTGGCCGACTCGACGACCGATCGCGTGCTCGGGGTCCACATCATCGGCCCTTCCGCGGGGGATCTCATCGGTGAGGCGGCGGCGGCGATGAATTTCGGGGCGACCGCCGAGGACATCGCCCGCGTGTGCCACGCCCATCCGACGCTGCCCGAGGCGCTCAAGGAGGCGGCGCTGGCCGTCGCTGGGCGGGCGATCCACGCCTGACCCGATATGCCACCGGCACAGGTCGCGGCGTCGCGTTGACCGACCCTCCGAGACGGTGGTAGGGTCGCCGCATGCCTGATTCAAACGACGAGGCGGTCTCCACGCCCGGATCGACGGGCTCGGCGGCCGTGCCGCAGGCCGATCGCGGCGGCGAGGCGACGATCATCTCGGCGCGTTCCGGGCCGGGACCGACCTCGTCGGCCGAGATCGGTCGCGAGTTGCTCGGCACGAGCCTCGGCCCCTATCGCCTCGAGCGATTCATCGGCGGAGGGGGCATGGGGGCGGTGTTCCGCGCCCATGACACGACGCTCGATCGCGTCGTCGCGGTGAAGGTGCTCGCCGGCAGGCAGGCGGACGACGAGGAGATGCTGCGGCGCTTCCGCAACGAGGCGCAATCGGCCGCCCGACTCGATCACGAAAACATCGGTCGGGTGCACGCCGTCGGCAGCGAGGACGGCTGGCACTACATCGTCCTCGAGTACATCGAGGGGCGCAACGTGCGCGATATCGTCCGCGAGGACGGCCCCTTCGATGTCGCCCGCACCGTCGACGTGGCGATGCAGGTCGCCGACGCCCTCGAGCACGCATCCCAGCGATCGGTGGTGCATCGTGACATCAAGCCGTCGAACATCGTCATCACCCCGACCGGTCGTGCACGGATCGTCGACATGGGGCTCGCACGACTGCACCAGATGGCCGGCGATCGTGATCTCACGATCAGCGGCATGACGCTGGGCACCTTTGACTACATCTCGCCCGAGCAGGCACGCGACCCGCGGGCGGCCGACGTCCGCAGTGACCTCTATTCGCTCGGCTGCACGATGTTCTTCATGCTCGCGGGCCGGGCGCCGTTCGCCGAGGGCACGATGGTGCAGAAACTGCTCCAGCATCAGCAGGAGCCCCCGCCGTCGATCGAGCGTCTGCGACCCGACGTGCCGCGGCGGCTCGCGGCGATCCTGGGCCGCCTGATGGCGAAGGACCCCGGCGAGCGCTATCAGCGTCCGGTGGACCTGGTGGCGGACCTCGCGACGTTCGCCGACGAGCACGGGATCGAACTGGCCGCGCCGCGAGTGAGGGCGCCCGTGCCGCTGCCCCGACCGGCGTCGGTCCTGCCGTGGCTCCTGCCTCTGGCCGCGTTCATCGCTCTCGTCACCGGCCTGTGGCTGCGGGGGGCCGCGGATCGACGTCGCGACGTCCCGGGGATCCGGATGGAACCACCCGGAGCACCGACCGTCACCGACCGCTCCGAGTCGCCGGCGGGTTGAGGAGCCG
>DNLZ01000064.1:3539-3761 GCA_003488325.1 Planctomycetaceae bacterium | reverse complement strand
CAGGAGCGGCGTGCTGCACGCACCGACCGGCACGGGAAAGACGCTCGCCGCATGGCTCGGGGCGCTCGCCCGCGCGGAGGCGGGCGCGGCAGTCGGAGGCGACGCGTGCGCGACACCGTCACGCGTCGGCCCGCGGGTCCTGTGGGTGACGCCGCTGCGGGCTTTGGCGGGTGACACCGTGCGGGCGCTCGAGGAACCGCTGCGGACGCTGCGGCCGGCCTT
>DNLZ01000064.1:3097-3219 GCA_003488325.1 Planctomycetaceae bacterium | reverse complement strand
CCCGGATGGGACGTGGGGCTGCGCACGGGTGACACGTCGGCCGCCGCGCGGCGGCGACTCCGCGAGCGGTGGCCGACCGCGCTCGTCACGACGCCGGAGTCGCTCTCGATCCTGCTCTCGCT
>DNLZ01000064.1:0-2799 GCA_003488325.1 Planctomycetaceae bacterium | reverse complement strand
TCTCGATCCTGCTCTCGCTCGACGACGCCCACGAGGTCTTCGCCGCGCTCGACACCGTCGTCGTCGATGAATGGCACGAGCTGCTCTCCACCAAGCGCGGCGTGCAGACCGAGCTCGCGCTCGCGAGACTGCGGGGATTCCGGCCGGGGCTCGTCACCTGGGGCCTCTCGGCCACGCTCGCGAACCTGGCCGAGGCGCTCTCCGCCCTCGTCGGCCCGGGGCGCACCGCCGCCGCCCGCCTCATCTCGGCGGACGTGCCGCGGCCGCTCCGGATCGAGACCCTCATCCCCGCACCGATCGAGCGTTTTCCCTGGGCGGGCCACATGGGGATGCGGCTCCTGCCCCAGGTGCTCGACGTGCTCGAGCGGGCCAGCACCACGCTCGTCTTCACCAATACGCGGTCCCAGGCCGAACGGTGGTACGACGCGATCCGCTCGGCGAGGCCCGAGTGGAAGGACGCGATCGCGCTGCATCACGGCTCGGTCGACCACGCGCTGCGCGCGGACGCCGAGCAGGGACTGCGTCGCGGCAGCCTCCGCTGCGTGGTCGCCACGTCGAGCCTCGACCTCGGCGTCGATTTCGGGCCGGTCGAGCAGGTCGTGCAGGTCGGCAGCCCGAAGGGCATCGCGAGGCTCCTGCAGCGCGCCGGTCGCAGCGGTCATGCGCCGGGTGCGACGGGCCGGCTCGTCTGCGTGCCCACGCACGCGCTGGAGCTGGTGGAATGTGCGGCCGCCACCGAGGCGGCGTGCCGGCGCGTCGCCGAGGCCCGCCGCCCGCTGACCGGCGCCCTCGACTGTCTCGCGCAGCACGTGGTGACCGTCGCGTGCAGCGGCGGCTTCCGCGAGGAGGAGCTGCTCGCCGAGGTGCGGTCCACCCATGCCTTCGCCGACCTCGACCCCGCGGCGTGGCGCTGGGCGCTCGATTTCGCGGCGCGAGGCGGCCCCGCGCTCGCGGCCTATCCCGACTATGCCCGGATCAAGGAGCGATTCGGCCGCTGGTACGTGGCGAGTCCCGGCATCGCGCGACGGCATCGCATGAGCATCGGCACGATCAGCGGCGATGCCACGGTCGACGTGAAGTGGCTCCGTGGCGGGCGCCTGGGCACGGTCGAGGAGTCCTTCGTCTCGCGGCTCCACACCGGCGACCGCTTCCTCTTCGCGGGCCGGCCGCTCGTGCTCTTCCGCTTCGATGGCACGACGGCCTGGGTGAAGCGCGCCCGCGGCACGCAGGGGCTGCAGGTGCCGCGTTGGAACGGCGGCCGCATGCCGCTCTCCACGCTGCTCTCGTCGGCGGTGCTCGACCTCGTCCGTCGTGCCGGGCAGGCCGGCCCCGCAAGCCCCCTGCCCCGCGAGGTGCGGGCGGTCCTGCCCCTGCTCGAGATCCAGGCGCGCTGGAGCCGGCTGCCCGACCACGACACCCTGCTCGTGGAGCGCTGGTCGGGCCGCGACGGGGAGCACGCCTTCGTCTTCCCGTTCGCCGGCCGGCTCGTGCACGAGGGGCTCGCGACCCTCGTCGCGTGGAGGATCGCGAGCCGCCGGGCGAGCACGCTGTCGATGGCCGCGACCGATTGGGGCTTCGAGATCGCGGGCCGTGCCGTCCCCGCCGCCGACGAGGCGGCCTGGCGGCGCCTCCTCTCCCCCGCGCGGCTGCTGGACGACCTCCTCGAGTGCCTCAACGGCACCGAGATGGCCAGACGGCATTTTCGCGAGATCGCGCGGGTCGCCGGCCTCGTGTCGGGTGCCGGCCGGACGAACCGGCAGACGCAGGCCTCGGCGGGGCTCATCTTCGACGTGCTCGCGGAGCACGACCGCGACAACATGCTGCTCGCGCAGGCGCGTCGCGAGGTGCTCGAGCAGCAGTTCGAGTTTCAGAGGCTGCGCGACACGCTCGACCGGCTCACGACGAGCACGATCCACGTCGTCGAGACGCCGCGGCTCTCGCCGCTGGCCTTTCCGATCTGGGCGGAGTTCATCCAGTCACGACTCACGTCCCAGGGGTGGCTCGAGCGGATCACCGAGATGGCCGCCGAGCTCGAGCGCACGGCGGCCGGTCACGCCGCGCCGGCGGCCGCCGCCGTGGACGCCGTGCGGGAGCCGCGCCCGTGACACCGACGATCGGCACGGCCGACGCGGCGTCGTCCGACATCGTGCTCCTGTCCGGTCGGGCGGCGTGGATTCCCGTCAGCCGCACGCTCCTCGTGGCGGACCTGCACCTCGGCAAGGCCGCGACCTTCCGGAGGGCCGGCATCCCCGTGCCCGAGGGCACGTCGGCACGCGACCTGGCCCGGCTCGCGACGCTCGTCCGCGACACCGGAGCGGACCGGCTGCTCATCCTCGGCGACCTGTTCCACGCGCGGGGCGGCTGCACCGAACGCGTGCTCTCCGAGTTCACGGCGACGCGGCGGTCGTTCCCGCGCACCCGGGTGGTGCTCGTGCCGGGCAACCACGACCGCGCCGTCGGGCGGCTGCCGCGCGACGTCGGCCTCGACGCCTGCGAGCGAACGGTCCACGAACCCCCGTTTCACTTCGTCCACGAGCCGGACACGCCTCCACCCGCGGACGGGGAGCCCTGCTTCACCGTCGCGGGACACCTCCATCCCACCGTGTCGATCCGGGCGCCCAGCGGCGACCGGCTGACCGAGCGGTGCTTCGTGGCGGAGGAGGCCCGGCTCGTGATGCCCGCCTTCGGCTCGTTCACGGGCGGCGAGCGGGTCACGCCGCGCGAGGGCCTGCGGCTGTGGATCGCGCGGGACGACGGTGTCGTGGACGTGACGCGGGCCGCGCTGCTCGCGACGCGCGG
>DNLZ01000443.1:2595-6828 GCA_003488325.1 Planctomycetaceae bacterium | reverse complement strand
CCGCCCCCCGCCGTGGAGGGTCGCTGCCAGGCTGGCGACCGGCGCCGTGGCGGCGGTGCGGGCGGTGCCGGCGTGGGCGACGGCCCTGTCCGCGGTGGCCGCCTCGAGCGCATGGCGCCCCGGCAGCGGATCCCACGCCGGGCCCTCGTGCACCGGCGTGTCGCTGCGATCCGCGATCTCGCGGTGCGTGGCCCGGGCCACCTCGTACCCGTGCCGGACCAGCGCCGCGATCTCGAGGTCGCTGAAGCGATCGAGGTCGGTGCGCAGCGAGGCGACCTGCGCCTGCACGACGGGGTGGAGCGCGTGCGGGTCCTCGGCCCGGTCCACGATCCGGGTGATCGCGGCGAAGAAGAAGCCGTTCTGGTCGCCGAAGTTCTCCCGCTCGAGCTGCCAGACCCGATCCCAGAGGATGTCGGTCGCACGGATCGACTGGGCGACGAAGCCGAGCGACCCGCGGCTGAGGATGCGGAACGGCTTCCCCGCGTCGCTGACCAGGATGCGGTCGTACTCCTCGTCGCGCACCTCCTGCAGCCACGAGAAGACCCGTGTGCCGAGGTTGTCGTAGACGCCGCCGTCGGTGAACGACTCGCCGGGGAACGCCCCGTCCTCGACGCCCAGATCGGCTGCCGTCACGTGGACCGGCGGGAAGAAGCCCGGAAACGCCGACGAGGCCCCCACCGCCTTGGCGATCGTGGTCATGCTTCCCGCCACGTGCTCGAAGGGATCGTCGTCGTCGGCCTCGTGCCCCCGCCGCAGGATGTGCAGCCCGCGTCGGTTGAACGTGGCGAGCGTGCCGTCGCTGACGTTCGTGCTGAGGATGTGCAGACCGGGTCGTTCGGGCAGTTCGAAGAGACGACGATCGCCGTAGAGGAACTGCCGGTAGTAGCGCTCGAGCAGCGCGTTCGGGGAGAGCGACCGTGCCTCGCTCCCCACGATCTGGGCGGCGAGACGCGCCGGAAAGAGCAGCGGCAGCCGACGCACGATGTGATTGCGCACGTCGAACTGCACGAACCGGATGATCTCGCCTGCCGCCTCCGCGAAGGCCGCTTCGTCACCCGAGTAGCGATCCCAATTGAGGACGAGGTGTGCCGCGAGAACACTGCCGCCCGAGACGGCGGCGATGTCCTTCACATGGACGAGCACGCCCGCGTCCCGCAGGTACCGGATGAGTCCGAGGTGGTGGAGCGTGGCCCGGAACCCTCCCCCGGAGAGCGACAGGCCGATGCTCGACGTGAATCGCATGCGTGTCCGCGCGGGCGGGGAGCGGCTCGGAATGGAACGGACGGGCCGCCGACTCAGGCCGTGGCGGGCGTGGGATCGGCCGGGGCGCCCTCCTCGTGGAGCACCGGGTTGAGCGGGTCATCCATGACCTCGCCGACCTGCGTCGAAGGGGTCCAGGTGTGCCAGTCGTTGTCCTGGTTGCGGTTGCGGGGGGACGCGAGCCGCATGTCGACGTCCATGAAGATCACGGTGTGAACCTTGCGCGGCTCGGTGGTGACGTTGGGCCCCGCCCGGTGGAGCGTCCAGCCGAGATGGAACGACACGTCGCCGGCCGCGAAGGGCTCGGTCACCTCCACGATGCCCTCGCTCGTGATCGCCTCACGGATGATCCGCTCCGACTCGTCGGAAATCTCGAGGTCACGGCCGATCCGCTTCAGGTGGCTGCCGCGGCCGAAGGACAGCGGCCCCTGCTCGAGCGGGACGGCATGGAGGGGAATCCAGGCCGTCACGCAGAGTCCGCTCGCCATCGGCCAGTATTGCTGATCCGCATGCCAGGGCGTGAATCCGCCCGACGGCTCCTTGTAGAGCGCCTGATCGTGCCAGAGCCGCACGCCACGCGTGCCCAGGAGGCGGGTCGCGATCCGTGCCAGCCGTCGCGAGAACGTCAGCCGCCGGGCCTCGGCGCCGCGGCTCCACAGATTGCCCACCTGGATGAAGGCCTTGCCGTAGGTGTCGCGGTCCGCCAGGGGGACGCCCCGGTTCGGGTCGTGCGCGAGCGTGAGCGCCGTGATCTCGCGCTCGAAGTGGGCGAGCGTATCGTCGTCGAAGACGCCGGGCAGCCGGATGAATCCATCCTCGCGAAACCGCCGGCACTGGTCGTCGGTCAGGTGATACGGGGCGTCGAGCAGCGGAAGGGAATCGACCGAGGCCATGAGCGGGAGCATCCTGCGGGGGTCGTGTCGCCGGCACGCACGACGGCGGGAGAACGGCCCCATGCCGTTCCCACCCACGAAGCCTACGCGTGGGTCGGCCGTCGCACGATACGACTCGGCACGCCCCGGGAAAACCCCGCGATTCTCCCGGCGGCCACGTGAAAAAGGGGACGGAGGGTTTCCCCGCGCCGCTACACTATCGCCCGCTCGATCCGGCGGCCGGCGCGGAATGCTCCGGCCGGGTGCGGGCGTGGGTCGAACCTCCTGACGGGCGGCGGCTGACGTGGCCGAGTATTTTCTCCAGCTGAAGGGCGGCCCCGGTGCCGGAGAGCGATTCCCGCTCGCGAAGGAGCGCACGATCATCGGTCGTCACCCGTCGTGCGACGTCATGATCTCGGAGTCGGCGGTGAGCCGGCAGCACGCCGCGGTGCTCCTCGAGGACTCTCCGGCGGGCCCGGTCGCATCGGTCGAGGATCTGGGGTCGCGGAACGGCACGCTCGTGAACGGCCGCCCTCTCTCCGGCCGGCACCGCCTCGCCGTCGGTGACGAACTGTCGGTGGGTGGACGGCTGCTCGTCTTCATCGAGCCGGCGGGCGCAGTGAACGACTTCGAGGCGACGATGTTCGTCGACCTCGACCAGGATCAGGGGCCCTACGTCGTTTCCCAGGTGGCCCTCACGGGCATCCAGTCGTCCCCTTCCTCCGATCCCAACGCCGCTGCCAAGCTCCGCGCGGTGCGCGAACTCAGCCAGGCGATCGGCGCGGCGCTCGATCCGGATGACGTGCCGCCGCGTCTCCTCGAAGGGTTGTTCGCGATCTTTCCCGGCGCCGAACGCGCGTTCGTGCTGCTCATCGACCGGGAGACGGGCAAGCCGGTGCTCCGGGGCCGCAAGCTGCGTTCCGAGCCCGAGCCGGGGCCGCTCATGCTGAGTCGGTCGCTCATCGACAAGGTCGTGCGCGAGAGGCAGGCGATCCTCTCGAACGACGCCGTGGGCGACTCCCGCCTGAACATGAACGAGAGCATCCTCAACTGCCAGATCCGCTCGGTGATGTGCGCGCCGATCGGCCACGCCGACGGCGACGTGCTCGGCGTGCTCCAGGTCGACTCGCGCGAGCTCAAGAGCGGCTTTCTGCCGAACGATCTCGACGTGCTCGCGTCGCTGGCGGGGCTCGCCGCCCGCGCCTTCGAACAGGCGGTCGCGCACGAGGACCACGTCAAGCGGGAGACCCTGAAGCGCGACCTCGACCTCGCCCGCCAGGTGCAGCAGGGCCTCCTGCCCAAGCAGCCACCCGCGATGGAGGGCTACGACGTCTTCGATTTCTACTCGCCGGCCCAGCAGGTCGGAGGCGACTACTACGACTACGTCGATCTCCCGGACGGACGCGTCGTCGTGGTGCTCTCCGACGTCTCCGGCAAGGGCGTGTCGGCGGCCCTCGTCATGGCCACGCTGTCGAGCAAGGTCGCGCTCGCGCTGGCGACCGAGGCGGACGTCGCGGCCGCCGTCACCCGGATCAACGACGGGTTCTGCCGGCAGGGCTGGGACGAGCGTTTCGCGACGACGATGGTCTGCGTGATCGACCCGCGCCGGCAGCGGGCCACGCTCGTCAACGCGGGTCACCTGCCGCTGGCCCTGCGGCGGGCGACCGGCGAGGTGCGACTGCTCGGCGAGGAGACCGGAGGACTGCCGCTCGGCGTCGTGCCGGGACACCAGTACGAGGCGTGCGAGTTCGCGATCGAGCGCGGCGACACGCTCGTGCTCTACACCGACGGCATCAGCGAGGCGATGGACGTGGATGGCCGCCTCTACGGCATCGCGAGGATCACCGAGGTGCTCGCCGGTGCGACCGGATCGGCCGCCGAGGACATCGGCCGACGCATCCTCGCCGACGTCGAACGGCACACCGCCGGGCAGGTGCAGAGTGACGACATGTGTCTCATCTGCATCCACCGGCGCGACTGACACGCGACGCGGCGGGTCGACGGTGCCCGCCCCGCGGAGACTCCGTCGGTCGGGCCAGAGCCCATTCACGACACGTGTGTCGCCGGCTCGGGGGCGGCAAAAGTCTCGTCGCGTGGGCCG
>DNLZ01000443.1:0-2290 GCA_003488325.1 Planctomycetaceae bacterium | reverse complement strand
GTCGCGTGGGCCGCGGCGGCCCAATGCTCCTCGAGCGTTCGCCGACCCTCTTCGCCTACCCGCCTTGGTCTGCTACGCCGCCGCTCCACCTCCGCAAGACGTGTTCCAGCCCTACGCGAACAGCCGCGCGATCGGCACGCCTCCATCCGTGAGCGGCACGGGGCGATCGCCGGCGTGAAGCTCGAGGGCGGGATCGGTGCCGAGCGCGGCGTGGATCGTCGCGTGGTAGTCGGGGATGGAGACCGGGTCCGAGACGACCGCCATGCCGAGGTCGTCGGTCGTGCCGATGGCCTGCCCCGTCCGCAGTCCCCCGCCGGCGAGCACGAGTGAGAAGCACTTCGAGTGGTGCCCCCGCCCTCCGCCACCGTCGAACCCTGCCGGACGGCCGAATTCGGTGCCGAGGGCGATGAGCGTGCGGTCGAGCAGCCCCCGGACCTCGAGATCCCGGACGAGCGCCGCCAGTCCCCTGTCGAGTTCGTCGATGAGCAGGTGCTGCTTGAGCTGGCCCTCGTTGTGCGTGTCCCAGCCGGTGCCGTTGACGAAGCCGAGATTGTGCGACACCTCGATGAACCGCACGCCCCCCTCGACGAGTCGCCTCGCGAGGAGCAGCCGCTGGCCGAACTCACCACCGTAGCCGTCTCGCAGCGTCGCCGGCTCGGCGTCGAGGTCGAAGAGCCCCATGAACTCCGGTCCCGCCATCGCGAAGGCCTGACGTGCGGCCGTGTCGTATTCCGCCACCACCTCCGGCATCCCGGCGTCGCCGCGGTATCCGCGGCGCATGGCGTCGAGGAGCGCCTCCCGCCGGCGCTGCCGGTCGTCGGTGATCTCGGGCTGCCGGGCGAACCCTGCGGGGCCGACGCGGGTGTCGGTGAGGTAGACGTAGCCCGCCCGCGCCCCGAGGAATCCGGGCCCCCGCGTCACGTTCGGAAATCCGATGAGCATGTATCCGGGCACCCGGTCGTTCTGGGGGCCCTTCGTCGCGAGCACGGCCGAGCCGATCGACGGGTACACGATCGTGCCGGCAGTCGGCCGGCCGGTGTGCACCTGGTTGGTGGCCCGGGCGTGCTCGTCGATGACCTCGTGATGGATCGTCCGCAGGACGACGAAGCGGTCGAGGAGCGGGGCGCACCGCGCCAGGTGCTCGCAGACGCGCACATCCGGGATCGCCGTGGGAATCGAGTCGTAGTAGCTGCCGGGCTTCTTCGCCTTCGCGTCCCCCTTCGCCTTCGGGTCCCAGGTGTCGATCTGGCAGGCGCCGCCCCCGAGCCAAATGAAGATGCAGTGCTCCGCCCTGCCCCGTGGTGCGACGCTCGTCGCGAGCGCGCGGGAGGCGAGGGCCGCCGACGTGGTGCCCGCCATGAAGCCACGGCGGGTGAGCGGGCGGAATGACAGGGGTGACGACATCCTGCGTTTGCTCCTCGGTCTCACGTTCTGGTCTGCGGGCTGCCACGCCCGATCGTCCACCATCCACCGAACCGGTCCACGACGTTCCCGGGTGTCACGGCACGAACACGAACTCGGGCATGTTGAACAGAGCCCACACGAAGTCCTCCGCGCGCTCGCGCCACTCCGGATCGAGCGCTCGAGTCGGCGGATCGCCCCGCGCGGCGATCTCCGCGAGGCGCTGCTTCGCGACATTGGCCTCCTCGGAGAGGTGGTTCGACCACGTCACGCCGAGCGGCCGCTCCTCGCGAGGCACGACAGGGGCGCCACCGTCGACGCTCCGGCGACCAGCGTAGCCCGCCTCGAGCAGGCCGCGTGCAAGGCCCCGCTCCGCGTCGGTCGGTCCGCGGGAGAGGATCCTGCGGAAGACCCCGTCGATGAAGCCGTCGAGCGGGAGGTCCCGCAGCGCCAGACGCGTGAACGCACTGCCGTCGGACAACTGCGCCGCCCGCTTCACGACGACCCCGTTGGCGAGCACCGCAGGCTGCAGGGCCGTCGGTTCCGCATCCCGATGCGTCACGGGAGCCTGTCGCTCGCCCCGCCAGCCGAACGCCTCCATCAGCGTCACGTAGTGCTGGGCGAACGGCAGCGAGAGGCTCGGGCGATCCCGCTCGTTGCCGAGCGCGGTGAACTGCCAGGCCCGCGTCGGCTGCCCGAGATTGAGCGATTTGTCGGTCTGTCGGCTCGTGTCGATGTCGATGTTCATCGGCTCGGTATCGAACGGCTTGCCGCTGGCGACGGCCAGGGAATCGACGATCTGCTCGGCCGACATCCGTCGCGGGAGCCGCCCCGCGAACGCGTCCGGCGGCGCGGCGGACGAACGACCGTACGTGTGCGACATCAGGAT
>DNLZ01000438.1:4460-4628 GCA_003488325.1 Planctomycetaceae bacterium | reverse complement strand
ACGGCGCGTCGGGCGGAAAGCCGAAGGTTTCCTCCCGACTCGAGTGCCGCCATCCGGGCGGCCCCTTCACGTGCGACGAGCCGACCGCACCGGTCGAGGCGAACGGGGTCGGCGAACGCTTCCCGATCAAAGGGCCGCCTCGGCCCGAGCGAGGAGAATTTTGCCGCC
>DNLZ01000438.1:787-4043 GCA_003488325.1 Planctomycetaceae bacterium | reverse complement strand
TTCGCGGGCCGTCTCAGAGATTCTTGAGCGGACGCTGCGGCTTCGGCGCCATCAACTTCCGGGCGACGTCGTCAGGTCGAGCCGTCGGGTTGTTGTTGTTCGCGCCCATCTGCATCTGCTTGGCGACGCCGGTGTGCTTTTCCCTCCAGGCGTAGCCCAGCGGCACCTTCAGCTCCTCGGACGCGATGTAGGCCCACGGCGTGCCCGGATGGTCCGCCACCACGCGCTCCAGATAGGTACGGGCCTCGCCGGCGAGCTTCTCCATCCGCGAACTGATGGCGCCGAGTTCGTCGCTCGGTGACAACTCCCACGTGTCACTGTCAGGATGCTTGAACACCAGACCCGACTTGGCCTGGCCGAGCACCTCGTTGTAGGCGTCGGCGCGGACCTTCGCAGCCAGAACCCGACCCATCGCGAGATCGAAGCCGGCCTGCCACCGCTTCTCGCGGATCTTCTCTCGATCGCCGGCGCCTGCGGCAAGCGACCGGTGAATGGCGTCGATCGCGGGCTGGAGCCTCGCCACCTCCTTCTGCGCCTCGCTGAACGACGCCGAGAGCTGCGCGTCGTCGCGTCGCGGGAACTCCGTCTGTACCGCGCTGACGGGCTGGAGTTCCGACTTGCCGGCCGCCTCGACGAGCGCCTTCTTCGCCTTGTTCGCGGCCAATTCCTTGTCGAGGTTCGCCTTCGAGAGGTAGTCGGGTCGGTACTGTCGCATCGCGTCCGAATCGAAGAAGTGGCGGAGCCGTGACGCCATCGGTGCCGTTTCCGCATCCTTCACGCGCCCCTTCGAGCCGCGGCTGCCGTGGACCGTGAAGTAGATGCCGCCGGTCGAGGCACAGAGCTTCGACAGGCTGAACGGGCCGAAGCCCGAGTCGATCGGCTCGTCGGCGGGTGACTTCGAGGCGACCTTGATCAGCTCCGGGTAAAGCGTCTCCGGACCCTGATCGACGACCGGCCAGCGCACCTCGCCGTCGGCGTATTTCTGGTCGAACTCCACGAACTTGATCTCCACCTGCCGCCGACCGAACGGTGCCGGCACCCCGACGACGTACACCCGAATGCCCATGCGCCGGCAGTACTCGGCCGTCTCGTCAGCCAACTGCTCGTCGTTGCCGACCTCGTCCGTGAAGACCACGAGCATCACGTTGCGGCCCGCGCGCACCTCCTGGGCCTTCCGGGCCGCGGTGCGCACGGCGGTGAACGTGAGTTCGACGCCCGAGTCATCGATCGGGATCGATTCGATCGCGTCGACGACCGCCTGGCCATCTCGCGTCGGTCGGTCGATCACCGGGTTGACGCGGTCGCCATACGCGTAGATGAGATGAAACAGTTCCGACCGCCGCCGCGAGCCGGAGGCATCGAGCTCCTCGAGGACGCGGGTCAGCCGTGAGGCGATGTCGCGCCGCTGTCCGGCGAGGCTCACGGATTGGTCGAAGACCCAGCACACCGTCGTGTCCTTCTTGTCCAGCGACGCGGCGATCTCGAGGGTCAGACGATCGACCGCTCCACTCGCCCCGTCGGTGCCCACCGCCGAGTCGCCGCGAATCTTGAGCGACGTGTCGAGCGCGAGGGCCACCGGCATGATTTCTTCCATCAGTTCGATGTGCACGTCGGAATCGACGATCTCAGGCGTGTCGACCGCTACGAGCGGGACGTCGGCGATCACCGGGGCGAGCGATTCAGCGACGGCCTCGCCGCCGTTGCTGTTGGCACCGACCTGATCGGATGCCTCGACCTCGACGGCGATCGCCTCCGGCTCGAACAGCTCCAGTTCCTCGACCACGGGCTGCTCGATCGCGATCGCCGCGGGCGGCCGCTGGGCGGGGGGCACGACCACCATGGCCAGAAGCATCAAGACGACGACATGGACGAGCATGCTCACGAGCCACGCCGGCGTTTCGGCATCGCCCAGAAAGCCCTCGTCCCCGACGATCTCGTCCCACCAAGTCCCGGTCACATCGGCAGAATCGACTGCTGACATGGCAACACCGTCCCTTTACGAGGAAGATCGCCCGCCGCCACGGACCCCTGGATCCGGACGGTTCCTCCCGTTCGAAAGCCTCTGTATTCTAATCGGCCAGGGCGAGGCACGCGACCAGAATTCCGAGGGAAGGTGAGGGATGACTGGACCAAACAGGGATCGGCACCGCACGGGGACCGTGGTTTGGTGGGCCTGTGTCCTGCTCGCCACGGCCGCGGGAGGGTCACCGTCCCCCGTCCGCGGGCAGACCCCACCCCCGGTGCCTGCGGCGGAGACCGTCGAGCTGCAGACCAGCGATGGCGTGCAGTTGAACGCCTCCTACTACCCGGCGGCCGCCGCGGCGCAGGGGGCGACCCCGCCGGCTGCCCCGGTCGCGGTCCCCATCGTCATCCTGCTCCATGATCTGGGTGGCTCGAGTGAATCGGTCGCGGGGCTGGCCTTGGCCCTGCAGAAGCGAGGGATCGCCGTCGTCGCTCCCGATCTTCGCGGTCATGGCGGCAGCACCGAGCGCGTGGGCGGCGGAGCGAGCCTCGATGCCAAGACCCTGAAGAAGCCCGACTTCGAAGCGATGATTCATTCCCGTGGCGGTCGCCTGCGAGACCAGGCCGCCATGCGGGGAGATGTCGAGGCGATTCGCGGCTGGATCAGGGACATGGCCAGTCGCGGCGTGTTCGACATGAAGCGATTGTTCCTGGTCGGCTCCGGTGTCGGGGCCGCCGTCGCGACGGGCTGGACGGTGGAAGATGCCGCCTGGCCCGATATCGCCAGCGGCCCTCAGGGCCGGGAGGTGCGGGGCCTCGTGATGATCAGCCCCACCTGGACGACACGCGGCTTCTCGATCTCACCCACCCTGTCCGCGGACGTCGTGAAGCGGGCAATCCCCATCCTCGTCATCGCCGCCGGCGGCGAAAAGGGTGAAGGTGAAAAGGATGCGGAGCGACTCTTCGAGCAGCTCAAGCGTGCCCGACCGGCGGAGTGGTACGAGCAGCTCTCCGACCAAAAGAGTCCCACGCCGAATCCCAAGAAAGCGGACGACGTTCCAGCGACGCTCTTTTTTCTGGAACTCGCGACCACGGCCAAGGGTGACAGCCTCGCGACGCTCTCGGGACCGAGCGGGGACGTAGCGGGGCTGATCGCCGGCTTCATGGCGACCGTGGCTCCCGCCGGTAAATGATCCGCTTGGGCGGCCGCACTTCACTCCGGCCGCCGTCACCGCGTTCCGAAGGCGGAACGCGGCTCGATAACGGCTCCGCCGGCGTTGTCGAAGGACCAGCG
>DNLZ01000438.1:0-415 GCA_003488325.1 Planctomycetaceae bacterium | reverse complement strand
TGTCCTGATTGGCCGCATAGATCGCCGCCGCGGCATGCGGGTGGCCGTAGAAGCGCGACGCGATCCCCGCCAGGTCATCGCCATCCCGCACTCGATAGGTCGCAACCTCGGGGGAGGCTCCGACCGGCTCGCGGGGAGCCACGGGACCCAGATTCGTCGACACGGCCGTGACCCTCCTCGCAGGGCCCGCCTCGTCCAGAAGCGGAGGCGGGGGCGTCTCGAGCGCCGAGCGGTAGGCCTGGCCCAACGGAGGTGCCGGCTCCCACCCGATCGACCATGGCGGTGGGACGGGAGGAGCCGCCGGGTGGACGAACGCCGCGGGAGGCGCGGGCGGCCGGGGTGGCTCGGCCGGCGGCAGCGTGACTCCGGGCGATGCGGCTGCAACCGGCACACCGCCGGCGGCCGCCGCGCCGGG
>DNLZ01000440.1:2956-3977 GCA_003488325.1 Planctomycetaceae bacterium | reverse complement strand
AGCAAGCGACACTGGTCATGGCTGACGCTCGTGCTGCCCTTCATGGAGCAGGCTGGGCTCTACGATGCCATCGATCAGTCGCAGCCGATCTACGGCAGCGCGCCGCAGGCGATCGTGGGGACGACGGTCAGCGCGGTCCGCTGCCCGAGCGCGATCCCGGCCACGCTCGCCGGGACGCGCAACTTCTCCTATACGAACTACGCGGCCTCGGAGGGCTACCACTGGTGGACCACGGCAGGGCTCAACACGGGCCATGATCCGAAGTTCACGGCCGGCGGCGACTTCAGCGGCTTGTTCACACAGACCTTCGCCCGGTCGGTCCGCGATGTTCAGGACGGCACGTCCAAGACGCTCGCTCTGGCCGAGGTCTCGACGCTCGGGCAGAAGAACGGCGCCATCCGCACGTGCGGATCGGGTGTGTTCCGGGCCGACACGAACGCGGAGCGGGTGTTCCGCGTGGCGTTCGTCTTCACCGGCTCCAATGGCACGTGCTGTGAGTCGGGTCTCTACAACAATCCGGCCGGAACCCTCCGGTCGGCCGCCTCATGGTGGCCGGGAGGCGGGCCCCATCCGTTCTCCCCCACGTTCATCTCGGCCTACGGGCCCAACTCGAACTGGCCGGGACCCGACAGCCACCATACGGGTGTCATCAATAGCGTGATGGCCGACGGTGCCGTGCGGGCGATCGCGCAGAGCATCGACTGGGGCGTGTGGGCCCAGGTCAACGGCATGTCCGACGGCTATGTGTTCGACATGCCGTGATGCCGCCGGGTGGAACGTTGCATCGAGACCTCGAGGAGCATGTCGTGACGCGTCGTAGTGGGTTCTGGCTGAAGGTGTTCACGGGGGTGGCTGTATTGGTGGCCGCGGGCTGCGCGCAGCAGAAGCCCGCCCCGGCCGTCGATGAGACCGATCCGGGCGTGGCGGCCGCCGCGCTGGAGGAGGACAGCAAGCGCACCGGTGTGAAGTGACCCGCTCAGGCTCGTGTCAGGCGGCTCCGAGAAGCGCCTCGTGTCGCTGA
>DNLZ01000440.1:2012-2631 GCA_003488325.1 Planctomycetaceae bacterium | reverse complement strand
GCGGTCATGCCCGTGCGTCGGGCGTGGCTCACCGCCGCACGAGTTCCAGTTCCGTCCACGTGGTCGGATCGCCCTCCCATGGAAACTCGGGAGGCGCGAAGCAGGGTACCCGGCCGAGTCGCCGGTCGATGACCGCGGCGAAGAAGCCGAGCCGCGGCACCTCGGCCGGATCCCAGCCGGGCAGCGCGGCTGCCGTGACGAACGCGTCGATGCTCCAGCCGTCGGTACCGCACCGCGCCTCGATGTGGATCGCGTCGCCGTGCAGGTCGGGCGGTGCCTCGCTGGCGCGCGGGATCGGCGGTGACACGGCGGCGGGCCGGTCGGCGCGGACGCCGCCACCCGTGGGCAAAAGCGCGAGGCGACGGCAGTAGCGTCCCGCACGGTGACTCTCCCCGGTGGGACGCGTGGCGATCCAGACGTGGAGTCCGTCGCTGTCCTCGGGCTTGGTGGGCTGGCACCAGCGGGCGGCACCGATGCCTCGGGCGACCGCGCGGATCCCGAGGCCCGCGTCGTTCCATGCCAGCGAGAGTTCGACGACATCGGGCACGCCCGTCACCGCGGCGAACGACGGAAGCCGACAGCCCTCGTCGATGCCCCATCCGGCCGGTGGCCAGAGCAC
>DNLZ01000440.1:0-1626 GCA_003488325.1 Planctomycetaceae bacterium | reverse complement strand
GGGCACCGAGGACAGGGAGCAGGAGCGGTCGGCGTGAGGATCGCGAGCGCGTCAACGAACGAACTCAGGCCGCCCCGCGGCCGGGGCCGTACCGAACGCCGGAACTCCCGGTTCGTGTCGGCGCGAGCCCGTTTGTATAACAGGTTCGACCGATGATCCGGATGCCACCGATGTGTGATGCGTGGAGGGGATGATCATGCCGCTGCGAACGCCTCGACTGCTTCGCACGTCCACGCTCGTGGCCGTGCTTTTTTTCGCCGTGCCCGGAAGTCGCGGTGGGGCCGCCGAGCCGGCCGCGCCGCTCCAGGTCGCAGAGGGGCTCGCGATCGAGCCCTTTGCCGTCGAGCCCCTGCTCGCCAATCCCGCCGACATCGACGTCGACGCGCGTGGCCGCGTGTGGGTGTGCGAGGTGCTCAACTACCGGGGCAAGAAGGAGACCCGTCCGGAGGGCGACCGCATTCTGGTGCTGGAGGATGCCGACGGCGACGGCCGAGCCGACCGTCAGACCGTGTTCCATCAGGGTCGCGATGTCGACAGCGCGCTGGGCATCTGCGTGGTCGGCGAGGGGCGTGGTCGGAAGGTGATCGTGTCGTGCGCACCGGACGTGTTCGTCTTCCATGACGACGACGGCGACCTCAAGGCCGACCGTCGCGAGACGCTTTTCACGAAGACAGGCCAGCCCCAGCACGATCACTCGGTCCATGCCTTCGTCGTGGGGCCGGACGGCCGGTGGTATTTCAACTTCGGCAACACCGGCCACGCCGTGCACGACCGCGACGGCGCGGCGATCACCGACCGGCTGGGCAACGTGGTCAACGACGGCGGCAAGCCCTATCGCCAGGGGATGGTCTTCCGCTGCCTGCCCGACGGCAGCGACTTCGAGGTGCTGGGCCACAACTTCCGCAACAACTACGAGGTGGCCGTCGATGCCTTCGGCACGCTGTGGCAGAGCGACAACGACGACGATGGCAACCGCGGCGTGCGCATCAACTTCGTGATGGAGCACGGCAACTACGGCTACGTCGACGAACGCACCGGCGCGGGCTGGCGGTCGCCGCGGACCAACCTCGAGCCGGAGGTGCCGCTGCAGCACTGGCATCAGAACGACCCGGGTGTCGTCCCGAACCTGCTGCTCACGGGCGGCGGCTCCCCGACCGGCATCTGTGTCTACGAGGGCACGCTCCTCCCGGAACGGTTCCACGGCGCGCTCGTGCATTGCGACGCGGGGCCGAACGTGGTGCGCGCGTATGCAGTTCGTCCCGAGGGCGCGGGATACGCGGCCGGGAGCGAGACGGTCGTCGACGGCGCCACCGACAGGTGGTTCCGGCCGAGCGACGTGTGCGTCGCCCCCGACGGGTCGCTCATCGTGGCCGACTGGTACGACCCGGGCGTCGGTGGACACGGCATGGGCGACGTCGAGAAGGGACGGCTCTATCGCCTCGCGCCACCCGGTGCGCGGTGGCAGGTGCCCGCGATCGATCTCGACACCATTCCGGGTGCGGTCGCGGCGCTGGCGAGCCCGAATCACCACGCGCGGGCGACGGCGCTCGAGCGGCTCGGCCGTGAGCCCGATGCGGCGCACGCGGCGCTGACGGCGGCCTTCGCCTCCGCCCGGGAGCCCCGGCT
>DNLZ01000218.1 GCA_003488325.1 Planctomycetaceae bacterium | reverse complement strand
AGCTGCCGCCGCAGATCGAGGAAGAACTCGAAAACTACATCGATGAATCCCACGCGACGGCGCTGGCCATCATTCCGTTGGAGAAGCCGAAGCCGACGCCGGTCGTGAAGCCGGGGGGCGTGGACGCCGTGGCCGTGGCGAAGGCCGAGGCCGCACCCCGCGCGACACCCGAGCCGATCGGGGCGATCGTCGCGGAGTGGTTCTCGTCGAGCACGTTCGACGGCGGCAAGCGGGCCCGGCTCGATCTCGTGGCGGCACACGGGAGCGTGTCACTCGCCAACTCGCTCGAGCACACCGGGCTCCCGCTGTACGGGGTCATCCACCTCCTCGGCAAGTCCCACGTGCTCACGACCGCCCGTAACCTACCGCGCACGGTGCTCGCGGGACTCGCGACGCTCGCCGCGATCTTGGCGCTCGTGCTCGTCCCAGCCGAGCTACGGCTCGAGGCCAAGGGTACTCTCGAGCCCGTCCATCGCCGTGACGTGTTCGCCCAGATCGAGGGCATCGTCGAGAAGCTCGAGCCCGGCATGGAGCATGGCGCCGAGGTGCAGGAGGCCCAACTGCTGGCCACCCTGCGGAACACCGAGGTGGAGGTGTCCCTGACGGACGTCCTCGGCCGCAAGGCCTCGAGCGAGGAACAGCTCGTGAGCACGCGGCGCTCTCTGCTTGAGGATCACAAGCTCTCCGCTGACGAGAAGGCCCGCCTCGCCGGGCGTGCGGCGCAATTGCAGCGGGAGATCGAGAGCCTCGACGAACAACGGAAGCTTCTCGAGGCGAAGCGGGCCGACCTCAAGGTCAAGAGCCCTATCGACGGCGTGATCGTCACGTGGCAGGTCCGTGACCGGCTGCTTTTACGCCCCGTCGAGAAGGGCCAGGTGCTGATGCGGGTGGCCGACAAGACGGGTCCGTGGGAGCTCGAACTGCATATGCCCGACGACCGCCTCGGACACGTCAATCGGGCGTACGCCGCGGCCCGTGCGGCTGGCCGTGACCTCACGGTCGACTACATCCTCGCCACCGATCCGGGCACACGGCACCACGGTGTGGTGCGAGAGATCCATGAGCAGGCGGAGGTGCGTGGAGACGAGGGCAACACCGTGCTCGTGCGGGTCACGATCGACCCGACTCGGCACGAGAAAGAGCATCTCGGGCCGGGCGCAAGCGTCACGGCGCGGATTGCGTGCGGCAAGCGGGCGCTGGGCTACGTGTGGTTCCACGATGTCCTGTCATTCATCCAGACGCAGGTGCTGTTCCGTCTCTGGTGAGGAGAAGCGATGGCGAGCGAGATGCGAGTGATCGGGTGGTTGACGACGGCATGCGCTCTGGTGCTTGCACTTATGGACCGGCCGGTGGCGGCGAATGACGCCGAGCCGGTGCTCGAACGCTGCCTCGTGTCGCTCATCGAGGAGGCGAAGATTCCGGCCCGGGAGGCCGGGGTTCTTGTGGAACTGCCGCTCCGTGCGGGCGATTCGCTGTCGAAGGGGGACGAAATCGCGAGGATCGACGACGACCAGCCGCGGATGGAGAAGCGGAGGGCCGAGGCCGAGCACGACCAGGCGGTTGCCAAGTCGGAGAGCGACGTGGACGTGCGGTTTTCAGTCGCTTCGCTCAAGGTCGCTCAGGCCGAACTCGACAAGGCACTCGAGGCCGCCCGCCGGGTGCCGGGCAGCGTCACGGAGGTCGAGATCAACCGGCTCCGTCTCAACGTGGAGAAGGCCGACCTCCAGATCGAGCAGGCGAATCTCGAACAGCGGGTGTCGAAACTCGCTGCCGTTTCGAAGGGAGTCGAAGTGGAGGCGGCCGGCCACTCGATCCAGCGTCGGCTGATCACGTCGCCTATCGACGGGGTCGTGGTTCAGGTCTTCCCGCACCTCGGCGAGTGGATGCAGCCTGGGGACCCGCTCGCTCGGATCGTCCGCACCGATCGGCTGCGTGTCGAGGGCTACGTCGATGCGGCCAAGTGGGGTCCGGAGCAGGTGCGCGACCGACCGGTGACCGTTGAGGTGCCGCTTGCGGGGGACACCCGGGAATCGTTCACCGGCCGCATCGTCTTCGTCAGCCCGCTCGTCGAGAGTGGTGGCGATTACCGCGTCTTCGCCGAGGTGGACAACCGCAAGTCGCCCTCGTCCCAGCAGTGGCTCCTGCGCGCAGGTCAGACCGCCACCATGACGGTCCACGCACGGCAGCAGCCGCTTGCACCTGTCCGCCGCGAGGCCACGGCCGCTCGCTAGCGGGTCGCCCGACCGTCCCCGCCGGTAGGGATTCCATGGCCACAGCCGACGCCTTTCGATCGAGCACCACGCGGCCGGTTAATCTCCGCCGACGCGGCGACCTCGACGTTACCCGTCAGGTCTACCAGGGGCAGGCCTGGTGGGTCGTCAAGGATCCGATCGCACTGCACTACTTTCGCTTCCGCCCGGAGGAATACGCGCTCCTCGACATGCTCGACGGTCAGCAAAGCCTCGAGCAACTCAAGGATCGCTTCGAGACGCAGTTTCCCCCACGGCGTATCACCGTCGAGGAACTAGCCCGCTTCGTCTCGACCCTCC
>DNLZ01000071.1:541-6478 GCA_003488325.1 Planctomycetaceae bacterium | reverse complement strand
GGCCGCGAGCAACACGGCCAACACCCCAACAAGCAATCGCCAGAACCCGTCTCGCATCGTCTGCTGAGCCTCCTTACCGGTGGTCCGGCACGGACCGTTACCCGGGACCTCGTCGTCGTGCGGAAAGCACGACCGCCCGTTCCGGATCGGCGTCGCGTACGAGGAGGCGGATCGATCGGCTCGCCGGATAGGCGTCGAGCGGCGTCACCGTCTCGCGTCCGCCCGGCCAGCGGACCCGCAGCCGCAGGGGCCGCTCGTCAGCGGCGAGGCCATAGCGGAGGTCGCGGCTTCCCGACGAGAGGTAGCTCCCGCCTCCCTTGACCTGTCGCAGCATGCGCCGCGCCGTCGTCTCGAGCTCCGCCGAGGCGCCGATCGCATCGCGATGCGTCCCCACGCCCACGAGGCGGACGATCACCGCGATCGAGTCGTGCGGCGTCTCGTTGACGAGCATCGCGATCGGCTCGTTGGTCTGACTCACCACGACGTCCTCGTCGCCGTCCCCGTCGAGATCGCCGGCGGCGGCGCCACGCCCCAGGTGGCCGGTCGTGAAGTACGCGCCGGCATCCTCGGCCACGTTCACCATCCTCGTGCCGCGGCGGTTGTGCAGGAGCAGCGGCCTCTGGAGCAGGGGGGCCTGCGTCGGGAACTGCATGACGTGACCGTTTGCGACGAAGAGATCCTCGGCGCCATCGAGGTCCGCGTCGAGAAACATCGTGCCGAAGCCGACATACACCGCCCCGACCGCCGTGATGCCGGCGACCGCACTCACGTTCTCGAAGACGGCGTCCCCGAAGTTGCGGTAGAGGCCGAAGCTCTGGTTTTCGAAGTTGGCCACCCACAGATCGGGCAGGCCGTCGAGGTTCCAGTCGCCCACATCGACGCCCATGCTCCCTTCGGGTTCACCGGTCGGTCCCACCGCGACGCCCGCGAGGAGGCCGCATTCGGTGAGCCGCCCCGTGCCGTCGTTGCGATAGAGAAAATTGGCCGTCGTGTCGTTGCCCACGTAGAGATCGCAGTCGCCGTCCAGATCGACGTCCGCGGCCACGACACCCAGTCCCTTGCCGCCGGGGACGAGTCCCAGACGCGTCCCCGCCTCGACGAAGCCCCCCGCGCCGTCACCCAGAAAGAGACGGTCATCGACCCCTTCGAACTGCGCCGGCGGACAGACGTCGCGATGCCCCTGGATCTCGCACGGTGGGTCGTTCATCGGACTCCAGTCGCAGTACCGCGTCTGGTAGAGATCGAGGTGCCCGTCTCCATCGACGTCGAGCCAGGCGGCGCTCGTCAGCCACCCGTCCGCCGCGATGCCATGCTCGGGCGGCGGCACGCTGCGAAACGTCCCGTCGCCGAGATTCTGCAGGAGCGCGACGCCCTCGTAGCCCGTGATGAGCAGATCGGCGAGTCCGTCGGCGTCGTAATCACCGACGTTCACCCCATGCGCGTAGAAGGCTCGCCCGGGAAGATACGCCTCGGCGGCGGCGGCAACGAAGCGGGCCGCACCGTCATTCCGAAAGAGGCCGTCGGGCACGCCACAAGGCCGCACGACATCGCCCTCGAAGTCGCCGCCGCCGACGGTGAGGATGTCGGCGTCACCGTCCGCGTCGTAGTCGAGAAGCCCGACTCCCGCACCGAGGCTTTCGAGAATCGTCAGGTGTCCGTGCTGCTGCCCGTTGACGCTCGTGAAGACGAGGCCCGACTCCGCGGCCCGCTCCACGAACGTGAGCGGCGTCACCCCGTCCGCGGTGTCACGTGGTCGCGCGTGCTCCTGCGGTCCGACAGGCGGCGCGGCTGGCGCCTGTGGCGGTGACGGAGCCGGTCTCGTGCACGCACTGCACAGCGCCGCGCACGCGAGGAGCAGCAGAGCCCGTCTGTGCCGCACGTCCGCGCCCGGGGACGATCCCGGCTCGATCAACCGGGCCGGGGTCATGGCGTCGCCTCGGCCGCTGCGGACTCTGCGGCCACGGGCGCGGCGCCTTCGGCAGGGCGTCGCGACGCGGCGGCGTCGTGCGCCTCGAGAAACGCGAGCGACCGGGCGTGCGTCGGATCGACGTCGAGCGCCCGGCGAAACCATTCGAGCCCCTCGTCGTGCGACTTCCAGTGGTAGGTGAGGTCGCCGATCTCGGCGCGGATGTCGGCGTCCCACGGCTGCCGTGGCAGTTCCACGAGCAGGTGCCGGAGTCGCTCGAGCGGCGCCGCGGCCGCCTCACGGAACGCGAGATGCTCCCGGGCGGCGTCGCCGTCTCCCGCCAGACGCAGGGCGCGGCCGAGCGCGTAGCGCAGTTCCGCATCCTCGGGCCGGAGCGCCACGGCCCGTGCGAGCCACTCGACCGCACGAGCCGCATCACCCGCCGCCAGCTCGAGGCGGCCCGCGACATCGAGCGCCGTGACATCGTCGGGCACACGCTCGATCACCGCGTCGAGCTCACGGCGCGCGATGTCGACATCGCCGAGCCGCACGAGACAGTCGCAGCGTCCGACGGCCGCCACGACGTCGGTGGGATCGATCTCGAGCAGCGCCGTCCAGGCCGCGAGCGCCTGCTCGAAGCGGAGTCGCTTCGAGAGCGCCTCGCCCAGGCCGCGCCACGCCTCGACATTCGTGCGATCACGCGCGATCGCACGCCGGTACGAGGCGGCCGCGTCGTCCCATTCGAGCTGGATCGAGTGGATGAGGCCTCGGAACACGTGCGGCCCCGGGTCGTCGGGATAGTCGGCCTCCCACGCATCGAGCACGCTCTTGGCGTCGTCGAAGCGGATCCGCGCGAGTTCCGCGATGACGAACGCCCGGGAGATTTCGGGGCCGTCCGACCGGGGGTCGTCGAAGAGATCCACCCAGTGCGCCTGCATCTCCGCGACCTGGCCCGCCTGCGCCTGCGCCAGCCACTGCTCACGTTCGAGCTCCGCCACCGGCCAGCCCCCGGCGTGCGCGGCCCGAAGCTGCCTGCTCACCTCCGGAAAATCCTCCCGGCGGCGGGCGAGCCGGGCCGATTGGAAGTGCACCTCGGCACGGCGCAGGCTCGTCGCGGCCGCGACGTCGAGCCAGCGGCCCGCTGCGTCGTGCCGCCGCGCCTCGAGCAGCCCTCGCACGCGGCTGAGCGCCACCTCGGGCAGGGCGACGAACACCACGGCGATGGCGCAGGCGGCGATCGCGACGACCCGTGCGGCACGTCCCTCCGTCCACCTGCGACGAGCCCGTGCCGGCATCCGCTCCTCCGAACGGCGAGTATCATGCGCGGGGGCGCGACCGACAAGCGAGGCCACCGGCAGGCATCCGCGCACGCACCACCTCATGCAGGGCGAACCACACGAGCCATGATCGAACACGCACCCACCAGCACGTCCTCGCAGGCCGATCGCGACGCTCCTTCCGGCGGCATGCACGCCGCGCCGATCGAGCGGCTCGTCGATCTGCTGGATCCCGACGCCAACGTGATCCTCAACATGACGGTCGCCGAGGCGATCGAGCGGGTGGGGTCGGGCCGGCCCGAGGCGGTGCGCGGCATCCGCGGCCAGTTCGCCCTCGTGCACCGCCAGGGGAAACGGGTGCGGATGGCCCGCTCGATCGGTCGGCCGCTTCGCTACTTCATCGCGAAGAAGGCGTCCGGGCCGCTTCTCATCACGGCCGATCGCATCGACGCGATCGCCGCGTTCCTCGACCGGGAGGGACTCAGCGACCAGTTCCATCCTTCCTACACGCGGATGGTGCCGGCCCATCACGTCCTCGAGCTGGCGCTCGTCGGGTGCCCCGACCCGAATCCGATCTGCACGCGGTTCTTCGCGCCACCGCGCGATCGCTGGCCGGCGGACCTCGACGGCATCGGCGGCCGCTACATCGGGGCGCTCGCCGCCGAACTTGCCGCCTGGCTCGACGCCGTGGGGCCGCGCGAGCCGATCGGCGTGCTCTTCTCGGGTGGTATCGACAGCGGTGCCCTCCTGCTCGTCCTCCATCATCTCCTGCTCGAACGCGGCGAGGCCCCGACGCGGCTCAAGGCGTTCACGCTCTCGGTCGCCGCCGACGGTGCCGACCTGCGGCAGGCACGCGAGTTTCTCCGGGCGACGGGGCTCGAGCTGTTCCTCGAGGCGATCGAGGTGTCACCCGACGCGATCGACGTGGCCGCGGCGGTGCGCACGATCGAGGATTACAAGCGGCTCGACGTCGAGGCGGCGGCCGCGACCCTCGCGCTCTGTCGAGGCATCCGCGAGCGGTATCCCGACTGGAAGTGGCTCGTGGACGGCGACGGGGGGGACGAGAACCTCAAGGACTATCCGATCGAGGACAACCCGGAACTCACGATCAGGAGCGTGCTCTCCAACCGGATGCTCTACCAGGAAGGATGGGGCATCGACGCGATCAAGCACTCGCAGACCTATTCCGGCGGCCAGAGCCGCGGCCACGTGCGCACCTACGCCCCCGGAGCCGCGCTCGGCTTCCGCGGCTTCAGCCCCTACGCCCTGCCGAACGTGATCGAGATCGCCGAGGGCATTCCCTTCATCGCGCTCACCGACTGGGACCATGCGCGGCTCTATGCGCTCAAGGGCGAGGTCGTACGACGCGGCGTGAAGGCCGTCACCGGCCGCGACATGCCGATCTTCCCGAAGCGGAGGCTCCAGGCGGGCATCACGGCGGATGCCGGGAGTGACGGCCTCTTTCCCCACGATGCGGCGATCTACCGGCGGATGCACCAGCAATTCTGGGACGATCGCGCGAGGGGCGTCCGCGGCTGATCCTGCTGGACCCGCGATCTCACGGCGCGGTCGCGGACGTGGCCTTCGTGGCGGCCGTGTGGGCGTAGCGGTTCCCGGCATGGGGATTGAACAGCCCCGCGCGATCCCAGGGAGCGAGCCGGTCGCGAATCGCCGCGCACGTCGCCTGCCGCTTCGATGGGTCGGCCGCTGCCCGCCCGAGGTCGCCGCAGGCCGCCTCGAGCGCCGCGCGGAGCGGCCCATCGCGGGCGGCGAGGAATCCGCGGTCGGTGTCGAGCCCTGCCAGACCGCGCTCGCAGGCGATCGTGGCCACGAAATACAGATGGCAGGCCAGCGTGAAGAGCGGGAAGTCGTCGATCAAGGCGGTCGCCGTGCCCACGAGCCGGTCGATCCACCGCACCTCGTCCACGACATCACGGCCGTACGCGAGCCACGCCGATTCGTCGCGTCTCGGAGCGAGCAGGAGTTCGGCCAGCCGCACGACCCCCTGCAGCGTGTGCGCGATGCCCGTGCTGTGCAGCGGATCGACGAACCCGGCGGTCGTGGGCAGGAAGGCCCACCCGGGGCCCGACGCCTGCCCCCAGAGCCGCGACATCCTCGGGATGACCGCAAGGGGCCGCACGGGCGCCGCGTCGGCGAGCATCCGGCGGAGTGAGGGATAGGCTGCGAGCCGCCGCCGAAACGCGCCGTCGGGATCTGCCGTATCGGTGGCGTCGATGTCCCGCGCGACGATCCCGACGCTGCACACGTCGTTCGCGAACCGCAGCATCCACACCCAGGCACCCGCGATGAGGTGGTGCTGCGCGGCATCATCCGAGCGGAACGGCGTCGTCGTCGAGTCGTTGCCGGCCTCCCGCTCGAGGGCATCCCAGCTCGCCACGCCGCGGACGTGCGTGAAGATCGCCCCGGTACGATTCGACAGGGCATGGTCGAGCCGACCGAGCCCGAGCACACGGCCGAGGAGGCCGCCGCCCCCGGTGGCGTCGATGACGAACGCACTCGTCGCCCGCTCGACTGCGCCGCTCGCGTTGGTCCATGTCACGCCCCAGCGATCCCCGTCGCGGTCGACGGCGGTGACCGCGCAGCCCTCGCGGCCGATCGCACCGCGGACGAGCGCCTGCCTGAAGAGCAGGGCATCGACGTCCGCGCGCAGCCAGTGCGTATCGGCCTCGTCATCGGTCGCACTCGCGGCCACGAGCAGCGAGGCCGCATGGTCGGGTGTGTCGGCGAAGACCT
>DNLZ01000071.1:0-142 GCA_003488325.1 Planctomycetaceae bacterium | reverse complement strand
GCGAGCGGCGCGATCTCGGGCAGGTCATGACGAGCGGCCAGCCGCGCGAGCGTGAGGTCCGCGATCGGAGTGCTCGATTCCCCGATCGCAAATCGTGGATGCCGCTCACGGTCGAGGATCACGACTCGCATGCCATGCCGGG
>DNLZ01000190.1:10554-10677 GCA_003488325.1 Planctomycetaceae bacterium | reverse complement strand
GCCCGCGAGGCGGCGCGCTGTGTGGTGGCCGGGACGTTCGGCGGCAAGCCCGCGGTCGTCGTCCGGGAGCGGCCGGAGGGCAAGGATCTCGCGACGCTCGTCGGACCCGCGGCGCCGATCGGC
>DNLZ01000190.1:10036-10189 GCA_003488325.1 Planctomycetaceae bacterium | reverse complement strand
CGGAAACACGCTCTCGCTCTGGCCTGCCGCCGGCGGTGAACCCGTCGTGATCAAGGACCTGCCGGGCGCGGCGGTGGCGGTCGTGCCGGCGGACGACGGCATGTCGGTGTGGTGCGCGACCGGTGATGCGGCCGTCCGCCAGTGGAGCGTCGC
>DNLZ01000190.1:9506-9693 GCA_003488325.1 Planctomycetaceae bacterium | reverse complement strand
GCGGGGCACACCGGCCCGGTCCGTCATCTCGCGATCCATGGAGGCATGCTCCATTCGGCCGGCGACGACGGCAGCGTCATCACGTGGGACGGCGCCTCGGGGGAGAAGCGTGCGACCGTCGGCATCGGTGGTGCGGTCAAGGCGCTCGACGTCGCCCCCGATGGCCGGATCGCGGCGGCCTCGGCGG
>DNLZ01000190.1:1710-9210 GCA_003488325.1 Planctomycetaceae bacterium | reverse complement strand
CGGATCGCGGCGGCCTCGGCGGCCCGTGCGGTATCGATCTGGAATCCGGCCGAGGCCGGCACGCCGCCGACGGTGGTGTCGCTCCCGGCCGACGTCACCAGCCTGCGGTGGTCTCCCGATGGTCGCGTGCTCGCGGTGACCTGCGTCGACGTGGTGCGGGTGCTCGGTGCCGACGGGCTGCTGCTCGATGTCGCGGCGATTCAGGGGGCGCTCGGATGCCTGTGGCGCGGCGAGGCCGGGGGCTTCATCGCGGTGCGGGCGGATGGGAACCGCGTGCCATGGGCGGTCGCGGCGACGGAGGCGTTCACGGCGGCCGATGCCGACACGCGGCTTCTGGCGGCTGCCCCCGGCGGTGGCGTGCTCGTCGCCGGAGGCGCCGGTCGTCGAGTCGTCGCGTACCGTGTCGAAGGGGGACAGGTCGCGGCGGCGAGCGGCCGCCTCCTCGGCGTGCCGGAGGCGAAGACGAACGACCTCGTGTTCTCGGCGGATGGCGGGCTCGTCGCGGCGGCGGGCGCGGACGGGGGCATCGTCATCTGGGACGCCGCCGTGCTCGATGCGGCGAATCCGGCACCCCGCGTGCAGATCGCGCACGGGGCCCCGGTGCGCGGCGTGACCGTGGTGGGCGGTGGCGAGCGGGGGCCGAGGATCGCCGTCGTCGCCGACGACGGATTCGTCACGTACGACCTCGAGACGGGGCGGGAGGCGGAGCGGTTCCTGCCGACCGGCTCGCATCTGGCGGTCGCGACCGGAGCCGGCGGCACGATCTTCACCGGGGGACAGGACGGCATCGTCCGTCAGTGGACGCCGGCGCTCGATCGTCTCGTGCCGCTCGGCGACACACCGGCCAGGTCGCTCGTCGCGCTGCCGGGGGACGCCGGCATCGCCGTGCACGTGCCGGGGATGAAGGGACTCGAGCGCCGCGGTCGGGATGGTGCGACACGGCCACCGCTGTTCGCGGGCGTGGAGATCGCGCACGCGGCGTGTTCGAGTGACGGCCAGTGTGTCGCTGCGGTCGATGCGGAGGGCGGGCTGCGGACGTGGCGGCCTCGCGACGAGGCGATGCAGGGGCCCTTCGCGATCGGCGGGGGGACACAGTCGCTCGCGATCGCGCCGGATGGCGCGGAGGCGATCGTGGCGATGGCGACCGGCGGCCTGCGTGGGATCGAGATCGGCACGGGCGCCGTGCGGGAGGTGTGTCCGACGACGGTGCCCGCGCGGCTCGTCGTCGTGACCGGCACGTCGGGGCGCCAGTGGGTGAGTTTCGGGGAGGAGCCGCGCGGCGAGGTGCGCGAACGTCGCCTCGTGAACCTCTGGGCGGCGGACACCTCGGCCGCCCACGCCGTCGTCTGCGCGGCCGACGGTAGTCGCGTGTTCGCGGGATGGGTCAGCGGCGCGGTGCGTGAGCTTTCGCTCGCCGCCGGCGGGCAGGAACGGGCGCTCTCGGCGTTCGCCGAGCCGGTGCGGGAACTCGCCCTCGCCCCCGGAGGCGCACTGCTTGCGGCCGCCTGCGATGACGGTGTGAAGCTCCTCAAGCTTGCCGATGCGTCGCTCGCGCTCACGCTCCCCACGCGGGGTGCCGCCCGACGCGTGGCGTTCGGCGCCGAGGGACGACGGATCGCCACGGCCGACGTGGAGGGTGTCGTGGAGGTGTGGGACGGCGTGTCGGGTGCCCCGCTCGAGGCGTCGCCCGCCCACGAGGGCGGCGCGGCCGTCGTGCGTTTTTCGACCGACGGCCAGTCGTTGCTCACCGGCGGACGCGACGGGTCCCTGAGCGTGTGGCGAGGCAACGCGGTGGCAAGCGCGCAGGTCGCCACGGCACCGCTCGGCGAGCCCGTGCCGCTCGCGGGAGGCGCGCAGGCGCTCGTGGCGGACGGTGACGGGACGGTGTGGCTCGTCGATGTCGCGGCCGGCAAGACGATCCGCGCGGTTTCCGAGGGACTCGCCGGTACGCCGATCCTCGCGCTGCGGCCCGACGGCCAGCGGCTCGCGATCGGCGACGGAAACGGGAGCGTGATCATCGTGACCCCCGGGGCATGGCAGGAGGTGCAACGGCTCGAGACCGGCGGGGCGGTCACCGCGCTCGTGTGGCGGGGGGACGGCCAGCGGCTCGCCGCGTCGGTCGAGGGCGCGACGAACGGTGGTGCGAAGGCCGTCGTCTTCGGTCCACCGGTGCCACCCGCCCAGCCGCAGCCGGGACGGGAGCTCGTGGAGTACGACGCCCTGGCCGTCGGTGCCGACGTTCGGCGTCTCGCATTCGATCGCGACGGTCGCGACGTGTGGGCCTGTCACGCCGACGGGATGCTCGCACGGTGGACGGCCGCCTCACCCGCGCCGCTCTTCAAGCTCGATCATGGCGGGCCCGTGCTGGCCGTCGCGGTCAGTCGTGACGGCGAGACGATCGTGTCGGGCGGCTCCGATCTGGCGGTCCGGGTCTGGGACGGGCGGACGGGGCAGCAGCGGGCGCAGATGACGGGGCACACCGGAGCCGTTCACGCGCTAGCCTTCACGCCCGACGAGGCATTCGTCGTCTCGGCCGGGGCCGATCGCACGATCAGGCTCTGGGACGTCGGCGGCGGCCGGCAGCTCAAGCAGGTCGCGACCACGGACGCCACGCAGTACGCGGTGGCCGTCCAGCCGGATGGGCGGAGAGTGGCCGCCGGGGGCGCCGACCGCGTCGTCCGACTCTTCGACCTGGCGACCGGGGCGGTCGAAAAGACGCTCGCCGGGCACGGGGATTTCGTGCACGGCGTGGCGTTCAATCCGAACGGGACTTCCCTCCTTTCGTACGGGTATGCTGGAAGCCTGCGAATCTGGAACCCGGCGGACGGTGCCGCCCGGTTCGAGACGACCGTCGGACGCATCGGGAATTACGCATCGTTCTCCCCGGACGGGGACCGGGTGGTCGTGGCCAACGGAGACGCGACGGCCTCGATCGTGGGACTGCCCGACGGGGTGCGGTGAGCCGAGAGAAAGGAAGACAGGGATCCGCGGACGCGGACTCGGGCGACGTCCCGAGGATGCTCGGCGGGACGTCACGACGGAGGCGGCAGGCCGCAGGAGGACTCACAATGCTTCGACTGCCCATGCGATCGGTGCGGATTCGCGGGCGATTCCCGCGGAGCGGCCTGTGCGCCGCAGTCCTGACCGCGGTGTCACTCGCCGCGTCCATCGTCCTCGCGGTCGAGCCACCAGGCCTCGGGCCGAAGGGCGAACTGGTGGGCCTGGTGATCGAGCCGGGCGTGGACGAACTCGTCGGCCGCGCGGCTCGCCGCCAGCTCATCGTCACGGGGTCCTATTCGAGCGGGCAGCGGCACGACCTCACCGCGGACGTCACGTTCACCGTCGAGCCGGCCGGCCGGGCGACGATCGACGAGCAGGGCAGGCTCGTGCCGAGTGCCGATGGTGAGGCCGTCGTCACGGCACGCACCGCCGATGGACATTCCGCGACCGCGCCGGTGCGGTTGTCCCGCGTCGCGGACGATCTCACGGTGAACTTCACCGACGAGGTCGTGCCGATCTTCACACGGCTCGGATGCAACGCCGGCGGGTGCCACGGCAAGGCGGACGGGCAGAACGGGTTTCGGCTGTCGCTCCTCGGCTTCTACCCCGATGAGGACTACGACTTCCTCGTCCACGAGTCGCGCGGACGACGGGTGTTTCCGGCCGATCCGCCCTTCAGCCTGCTGCTCCGCAAGCCCACCAACGAGCTGCCCCATGGCGGCGGCAGGCGGCTCGCCGTCGGCTCCTATGAGTACGACCTGCTCGCCCGATGGATCGCCCAGGGAATGCCGCGCGGCAGCCCCGACGATCCCGTGCTCGAACGGATCACGGTCGTGCCCGAGGTCCGCGACATGCAGTTCGGCGGTCGGCAGCAACTCGCGGTCATCGGCCACTATTCCGACGGCAGCCGCCGGGACGTGACGGGGCTGTCGTCGTTCGAGTCGAACCAGACCGAACTCGCGTCGGTCGACCCGTCGGGCCGGGTGAGCGTCTCGCGGAGCCCCGGCGAGGCGGCGATCATGGTGCGCTTCCAGGGGCAGGTGGCCGTCTTTCGCGCGGTGATCCCCCAGGGGCTTCCTGTCGGTGACGGGCTCGACGAGCGGGGCTTCGTCGACCGTGCCGTGATGAATCGCCTGCGGCGGCTTGGCATCCCGCCGTCGCAGCCGTGCGACGACGGCACGTTCATCCGCCGGGCGACGATCGACATCACCGGCCGCATGCCCTCCGTCGAGGAGACCGAGGCGTTCCTGGCCGACGGCTCGGCCGACAAGCGCACGCGGCTCGTGGACCGCCTCCTCGCCAGTCCCGGCTATGCCGAGTACTTCGCATCGAAGTGGTCGTCCGTGCTCCGCAACAAGCGACGCAACGGCACCGACACCCGCTACACGTACCGGTTTCATGCATGGATCCGTGACGCGTTCGACCGCAACATGCCGTACGACGAGTTCGTCCGCGGCGTCCTCACGGCCACGGGCGACGTCGAGTCGCATCCGCCGAGCGCGTGGTTTCGGGAGGTGCGCACCGCGTCGCTCCAGATGGAGGACACGGCGCAGCTCTTCCTCGGCATGCGGCTGGCATGTGCCAAGTGCCATCACCATCCCTTCGAGCGCTGGAGCCAGCAGGACTACTACGGCTTCGAGGCGTTCTTCACCCAGGTGGGACTCAAGAACAGCCTGGGCAACATGCAGCCCAACCAGCCCGACATGGTGTTCCTCAAGGTGGTCGAGCCGAGCGCGACGAATCCCCGTTCGGGCAAGCCGGTGCCGCCGACGCCGCTCGGGGGCGAGCCGCTCGACGTGCCGGCGTGGGACGATGCCCGTCAGCGGCTCGTCGACTGGATGGTCGAGCCGGAAAACCCGTTCTTCGCGCGGGCGCTGGTCAATCGGACCTGGAAGCACTTCCTCGGCCGCGGCATTGTCGATCCCGAGGACGATCTGCGGGTCACCAACCCGCCGGTAAACCCCGAGCTGCTCGACGGTCTGGCGAAGCACTTCGTCGATTCGGGCTTCGACATGAAGGGCCTCGTGCGGACGATCTGCACGTCGGCGACCTACCAGCTCTCGAGTGAACCGGTCGAGGGCAACCGGCGCGACCGGCAGAACTTCTCGAGTTTCCAGCCGCGGCGGCTGCCCGCCGAGGTGCTCTACGACGCGATCAACCAGACGCTCGGGGCGCCGAGCGCGTTTCCGGGGCTGCCCAAGGGCACGACGGCCGTCCAACTGCCCGACAGCGGCTTCAACAACTACTTCCTCACGGTCTTCGGCAAGCCGCAGTCGTCGAGCGCGTGCGAGTGCGAGCGGAACCCCGAGGCGAATCTCGCGCAGTCGCTGCACCTGCTCAACTCGCAGGACGTGCAGGGGCGGCTGCAGGGAGGTGACGGCACGGCCGCGCGGCTGGCGAAGGACGACGCCCGCGAGGTGGCCGAACTCGCCGACACGGTCTACCTGCGGGCGCTGTGTCGCCGGCCGACCGACGAGGAGCGGGAACGCGTGGCCGCGCACGTCGCCGCCGCGGCGAACCGGCAGCAGGCGTGGGAGGACGTCCTCTGGGCGATCCTCAACACGAAGGAATTCCAGTTCGTCTGGTGAGGACGGCGATGGCGGCTCGGGCGAAGGCCGGCGTCTCCGGAGGGGCCGGCTCGATTGTCGTGCGCGGACTCATCGTGGCGGCGCTCGCCACGGCTGCCACGTCCCTCCGCGCGCAGCTGCCGTGTGCGCGGCTCGACGCGGTGTTCCCGGCGGGGGCCGCGCCGGGCTCCACCACCGACGTCACGATTCACGGGGCGGATCTCGACGACGTGGAGGCGGTCGTCTTCTCGCATCCGGGCATCACGGCCGTGCCGAAGAAGGCCGATCCGGGCCCGTTCGACGACGGGCCGCGCACGCTCCCCGACACGTTCGTGGTCACCGTCGCCCCCGGTGTGCCGCCCGGACACCACACCGTCCGCTGCCGAGGCCGCTACGGGCTCTCGAGCAGCCGCGTGTTCGTGGTCGACCCGGCGCCGCACGCCGTGGAGGCGGAGCCGAACGATACGGCGGCGCAGGCGAGCGAGCTCGTGGTGCCGGGCGTCGTGGACGGACGCTTCACCGGTGGCGGCGACGTCGACTGCTTTCGTCTCGCCGGCACGCGGGGGCAGCGGATCTCGATCGAGGTGCTCGCCCGGCGCATCGACTCGCGTGCCGATCCGGTGGTCAGGCTTCTCGACCCGGAGGGGCGGCTCGTGGACGAGGCTCGTCCCGGGGCCACCGCGGATCCGAGCCTCGAGGTGCAGTTCGCCCGGGACGGCGAGCATGTGCTCGTCGTCGCCGACGCGGTGCATGGCAACGGTCCCGACTACGGCTACGAGATCCGCGTGACGGCCGCGCCGCGCCTGGCCTTCGTGTTTCCGCCCGCCGTCGCCCCGGGGACGACCGTGGACGGCGTGGCCTACGGCTGGAACCTGCCGGGAGGGACGCCGAGCGATCTCGCGGTCGACGCCCGGCGGCTGGATCGCCTGCCGGTGAAACTTTCGGTGCCGGCGGACCTCGGCAGTCGCAGCCCGCCCGTCGAGCGGCTCGAGCCCGCGCAGTTCGCGCTCGACGCGGTCGAGTACCGCGTGCCCTCGGCCACGGGATCCTCGAACGCCGTGCTGCTCGTCGCGGCCGACGGGTCGGTCGTCACCGACGCGGCGGGGAACGACACGCCGGCGACCGCCCAGCCCCTGTCGCTGCCGGCCGAGGTGGTCGGACAGTTCCATCCGCGACGCGACGTCGACTGGTATCGCTTCGAGGCCAAGGCCGGCGACGTCCTGTGGCTCGAACTGTGGTCGCACCGGCTCGGTCTGCCCACCGATGCGTCCCTGCTCGTCGAACAGGTGAGCCAGGGGGATGACGGCAAGGAGCAGGTGAAGGTCGTGGCGAGCGTGGACGACGATTCGCCGCGGCTCGGCGGCCGCGAGTTCGACCAGCGCACGTTCGATCCGGCCTACCGCTTCACCGCGCCCGCGGACGGCACGTATCGCCTGCTCGTCCGCGACGGCTACTCGTCGCAGCACGACGACCCCCGCCTCGTGTACCGGCTCGTCGTGCGTCCCCCGAAGCCGGACTTCCGGCTCGTCGCCGTGCCAGTCGACACCTCGGGCGCGATCCTCCTGCGCAAGGGAGGCCGAGCGGCCCTGCGGGTGGTCGCGGCCCGTCTCGACGGCTTCGACGGAGCGATCACGGTGGCGGCTGAGGGGCTCCCCGCCGGTGTGACCGCCACCGACGTCGTGATCGGACCGGCCGTGTCGGCGACGGAGATCGTGCTGACGGCCGACGCGGCGGCCGCGGCCGTCTCGGGCACCTTCGGCCTCGTCGGGCGTGCCACCGGGCCGGCCGGAGAACTCGTGCGGCGGGCCCGCTTCGGCGCGGCGCTCGACGCGCTGCCCTTCGCGCAGCCCAACCAGCAGGCCACAGGCGGTCGCGGCCGGATCGTGGACAGCGTGCCCGTGACGGTGTCCGCCGATGAGACCGCCCCCGTGAC
>DNLZ01000190.1:0-1336 GCA_003488325.1 Planctomycetaceae bacterium | reverse complement strand
GTCGCGCGGCGCGACGGTGCCGCGGCGGCGATCACGGCGTTTCCGGTGGGACTGCCGCCCAACGTGAACCTGCAGCAGGTCGCGATCGGCGGTGGCAACGGCGGTGAGTTCGAGATCCGGATTCCCGCCAACGCACCGACCGGAGCGTATTCACTCTGCCTGGCCGCGGCGCAGCAGGGGCTCACGTACGCCCGAAATCCGACCAGCGCGACCCGGGCCAAGGAGCGGGCCGACGCCTTCGCCGCCGTGGTCACCGACACGCAGGGCAAGGCACAGGCCGCCAAGCAGGCCGCGCAGGAGGCGGCGACGAAGCTCAATGCCGCCAACGGCGCCGCCGACGAGGCCGCCAAGACCGCGGCCCGCGACGCGAAGGCCGCCGCCGACATGGCGGACCAGCAGGCCCAAAAGCGGCTCGCGGACGCGCAGGCCGAGAAGCGTCGGCTCGATCAGGTCGCCGAACAGGCTCGGCAGCAGTCGAATCCCAAGCCGGTGAACGTCGTCCACCCGTCCAACACGATCACGCTCCGCATCGCCGAGCATCCGCTGAAGCTCGGCGGGATACCCGCCTCGATCGCGGGCACGCAGGGGATGCCGCTGTCGATCCCGTTCACGGTGGAGCGGCTCTACGGCTTCGCAGGCGAGGTCACCGGGAAGAGCGGCACGCCACCGGGCACCGCCGGCATCCCGCAGGGCAACGGGAAGGTCACCCCGGATCAGACGGCGGGGATGATCGCCGTTCCGCTGGCACCCAACGCGACCCCCGGCGAGCACGAGCTGCCGCTGACGTTTTCGCTCAACTTCAACGGCCAGGCCCTCACGGTCACCGCGGGTGTGCGGGTGACGGTCGCCGCCGCCCCACCCGCCCCGAAATGAGCCGTCTCGGGGTGGGTCATCACGACGAGGTCTTCGATGTCGAATCGTGACGCCCTGCTCGCCGCGATCGTGGCCGTGTGTGGCGCGGCCGCGGCGATCCCGACCACGGCGGCACCGCTTCCCGTCGCGCGGGTGACGCGGAGCGAGCCGGTCCTGTTCGAGAAGGACGTGCTGCCGATCCTGCAACGCAGCTGTCTCGCCTGCCACAGCCAGTCCGAGCGGCGTGGCGCGCTCGTCCTCGAAACGGTCGATGGGATGCTCGCGGGGGGCGATACGGGACCTGCGATCGTGCGCGGCTCGGCGGAGAAGAGCCTCGTGTTCACGCTCGCGGCCCACCGGGACGAGCCGGTGATGCCGCCGGAGGGCAACGACGTGAACGCGGCCAATCTCTCGCCCGAGGAGCTTGGGATCCTCGCCGCCTGGATCGACCAGGGCGCGAAGGCGAGCGGTGTGTCCGCGGCCC
>DNLZ01000283.1 GCA_003488325.1 Planctomycetaceae bacterium | reverse complement strand
GCCGGCAGCCAGCGCCACATCTCCTCCGGCGGCATCGGCAACGGCTTCTCGTCGCGAAACTTCCGTCGTTGCTTGAGGCTGCCACCGGCCAGATAGGGCATGACCGCGAAGGGGAGTACCCCCGCACTGCCGATGTCGATGATCGGGACGATGCCTGGATGGGAGAGCTTGCGGAGGGCCGACAGCTCGAGGCGAAACCGGCCGAGAATCTGCGGGTCGCTGCCGAGCAGGCTTTTCGGGGACTTGACGACGACGTAGCCGTCGGTCTTTTCGTCCCACGCGCGGTACACCACTCCCATGCCGCCGGATCCGATCCGCGCGACGATGCGATAGCGATCGGACAACACCTGTCCGATCCGCTCGTCAGGATCCGGCGCCCCGTCGCCCGAAATCGCGACGGTCTCGTCCATCAATGCCCCTCCGGACCTGCCGGCTCCACCTCGGTCGAACGGCGACCCCTCCGCGTGCTGCGCTTGCCCACGCCGGGCCGATCCGGTCGTCACCCCACTCGGCATCGGGCGGACGCTGAACGCCGGTGCACGCCGTCGCCAACCGACCGGCATCCAAGATAAGCGATCCGCGATTTCCCCACACCCGCTCCGAGGCCGGAGCGTGGTGAGCCGGTTGCTCAGGCGATTGCCTGATGCCACCATGGGTGGGGTGTCGGGGGCCAGTGCACCGTTACGAGCACGATTCCATGCCGGATCATGACGCCGATTCACCCCCAGGGCCCACACCGGCGGCGACCGGTGGCGGGCCAGCGGCCGCCCCGCGTCCGTCGTTCGCGCGGCAGGCTCTCATGGCGGTCCTCGCGGTGGTCGTCATCGCCATCGCCGGCTGGAACGTGTGGTCGCAGCTGGAAGCCCCCCAGGCGACGAGCTATCGCTTCGACGAGTCCAAGCCCTATCCGTTCCTCGACGATGTGGCGTCGAACGCGACACTCGACGCAACCAGTCTCGAGGCACTGCAATTCCAGGACACGAAGGGCGAGCCCTGGGATCTCGCCCGGTACCGCGGCACCAAAAACGTCGTCCTCGTGATCACCCGAGGCCGGACGAGCGGCCAGCCGGCGGAGATGCACCGCGGCCGCATCTGCCTGTACTGCGCGTCGCAGACGGCCCGCCTCGTGGCCAACCACGACGCGATCAAGGCCCATGACGCCGAGGTGGTCGTCGTCTTTCCCATCACCTCCGCGGCGGAACGCACGGAGGTGGCGAGATTCACGGCAGCCGTTGACCGGGACACGCGGCGGCACGACGGAGTCGGCGGCGCGACGCCGCCGTTTCCAGTGGTGCTCGATGTCGGGCTCGGCGCGATCGAGCGACTCGGCCTTCGGGCGGACCTCGCCAAGCCGGCGACCTACGTGCTCGACAAGGAGGGCCGCGTGCGCTTCGCCTACGTCGGACAATCGCCAGCCGACCGGCCGAGCGTGAAGGCCATCGTCGGCCAGTTGTCCGCCCTCGCGGCCGTCCCTCCCTGATCGCGCGCCACCACGCCCGTCATGCCGTCCCCTGCCGATCCGCCTGCCGCCACCGACTTCACGACAACCGTGCTGCGGCTCCAGATGCTCACGGCGGATGCCGCCGGCGAGATCACCGCCGCGGTGTCGGTGACGGGAGCCTCGCCCGCCCAGGAAGCACTGCGACGCGGCATGATCGATGCGGCGCAGGCCGACGTCGTCGAGACGCTGCTCCGTCCGCACGACACGGTGCCCGGCTACGAGATTCTCGACCTGCTCGGCCGCGGTGGCATGGGTGTCGTCTATCGCGCCAGGCAGGTCGCCCTCGACCGCATCGTCGCGCTGAAGACGATCCTGCTCGCGCACCTGGGCAACGAGACGGCGATTCAGCGTTTCGAACGCGAGGCTCGCGCCGTGGCCAGGCTCTCACACCCGCATATCGTCGCGGCCTACGACTGCGGCCGATCCGCGGGGCGCGTCTGGTTCGCGATGGAACTCGTGGAGGGAACCGATGCCCAGCGACGGCTCCAGGAGCGCGGCACGTTCGACGAGCGGACCACGTGGGGCATCGTCCGTCAGGCGGCGGCCGGACTCGCCCATGCGGCCGACCAGGGGCTGGTGCACCGGGACATCAAGCCCGCGAACCTGCTGCTCGTCGAGGCGCCCGCGGGATTTCCGCTGCCCGCGGGGATGCCGCTGGTGAAGATCGCCGACTTCGGCCTCGCCCGCGGCATGGATGCCGCCGACGAGCCGCAGCTCACCGCAACAAACATGGCGGTGGGCACGCCCGCGTACATGGCACCGGAGCAGTTGCAGGGTATCGCTGCGGGGCCGGCGGCCGACATCTACTCGCTCGGCGTGACGGCCTTCGCCCTACTCGCCGGCCGGACGCCCCACGCAGGAAAAACGCTGCCGCAGATCGTGGCCGAACACCTCCGCGGAGCGGTGCCGAGGCTCCGGGACGTTCGTCCGGACGTGACGTCCACGACCGACGACCTGGTCGCCGCGCTCATGCAGCCCGACCCACGGCTCCGGCTGAACGACTATCCTCGGCTGCTCGCCGCCATCGACGGGCTCCACATCGACCGGCTCCAAGCGGCCGACAAGCCCGGTGCTTCTCCTGCACCGGCCGGTCGTGCGGCGGATCCGTTGCTCACGCCCACCGTCGATCTGGTGGTGCCCGCGACCACGAGGGATACCGACGCAGCCCGCCCGCATCAGCCGAGCGACACCCGACATCACCGGCTCGGCGGCACCTGGCAGTTGGCAGCCCTCGGGTTCGCCGCGGTGGCGTTGCTCGTCTGGCCCTTCATCGCGGCCCGGCGGTCGGCGCCTCCCCGTGATCTCGTTCGCTCGGGCAGGGCGACGGCCCTGTTCGACGGCACGGATATGACCGGCTGGATGACGCGCCGAGGTGGCTGGTCCATCAACACGGATGACGAAGGTGCCCCGGTCCTCGTCGGGCGTGGCACCGTAGCCCGCGCCCTCACGCTGGCGGAGACGGATGACGGGATCGCCGTCCCGGATCACTACGCACTCTCGTGCGTCGTCGAACGGCACACCGCCACGGCCGTCGAGGTGCGGTTCGATCTGCCGTCGTCGCGGGACCCGCTTCCCTGCCTGACGGTGCACATCGACGCCGAGGGTGCGACCGTCGGCGAGCGTTCGGGCGACGGCCCGGCAAGGCGTCTGGCCGGACCGTTCTCCCTCGACGAGCAGACGGCCCCGCGCCATGCGATCGGGATCGAACGCCACACGCGGGGATGGTGGATCGAGGTGGACGGACGAACGGTGGCGTCGACCTCCTTCCTGCACGAGTCCCCGGCCGCGGAGCTCCAGCTCGATGCCGGAGGGGGCGAGGCGCGGTTCTCGGACGTCATTCTCGAGGAACTCGTCCCCGCCCGACCGCGGGATGCCCGCTGACGCGCGGACGGCGGGGCGGTCTACCCCACCGGGAGCGATGTGGTGTGGCCCGCCGAGGCGGCCGGCGCCGGCGCGACGGTCACCTCTCCCGGATGGCGTAGAGCGCGTCGTAGGACCGGACGTAGAGCGTGCCGTCCACCGCCACGAGCGACGCCGTGACCGCCTCGCCGCCGAGGTCGACCGTGTCGAGCAGTTCGAACGTGCGGCCCGCCTTGACCACCGACACGACGCCGTCGTTGGACCCGAAGTACAGCCGGTCACCCACGAGCAACGGACTGCTGCGGTGCTGCGCCGTGTGCGTGCGCTCCATGTACACGTCCTTCCCGGTCTCGAGATCGACGCACTGGAGCTTGCCGTCCTTGTGGAGCATGTAGACGAGGCCGTCGGCGACCACGGGAATGCTCACGTCCGGTGTCAGCGGGTTGACCCAGCGCACGACGGCCGGGTTCGAGCTGCAGTCACCCGCGAGGTCGTCGCCCACCCGCAGCGCCACGGTCGGGCCCCGCTTGCACGTCGGCACGATGATCGTGCCGGGCACGACACAGGGCGAGGCGACGAACCGAAACGTCTGGTCGTGGGCGAGCGGGTTGGTGCCCGAGGGGCCGTTGAGGCCGCCGAAGCGCCAGAGTTCCCGACCGTCTCCGAGGGCGTGGCCGGTGATGCAGTCCGCGCCGTGGGCGACGAGAAACTCGCGGTCGGCATCGCGGTAGATGAAGGGAGAGGCGTACGAGTGCTTGCACTCGAACTGCGCGTCGGTGACGCGATCGACCTCCCAGACCGTGCGGCCCGTCCCGGCGTCGAGTCGGATCACCTTGCCCGTACGGGTCTGGTCGTCGAGCTTCATCGGGCCGTGGATCAGTTGGAGATAGAGCGCGTCTCCCTCGAGCACCGGGGTGCTCGTCATGCCGAACTGGATATCGAGCCTGCCGAACCGCTCACCGACATCGAACTTCCAGACCTCCTCGCCGTCGACGGTGTGGCACGCGAGGATGCCGGTGCCGAAGAGGGACCACACGTGCCGCCCGTCGGTCGTGGGTGATGGAGACGCGGAGTTGCCCTCGCCGGCACGTGCGTCCTGGTTGCCGCCCCCCACCGTCCGCTTCCAGAGGATCCGCCCGTCGGTGGTGGCGACACACAGGAGCACGAGGTCACTCCCGTCGTTGCTCGTCAGGAAGATCCTGTCGCCCCACACGCAGGGCGTCGCTCCCGCCCGACCCGGCAGCGGCGTCCGCCACGCCACGTTCTGGGTCTTCGACCACGTTCGTGGGACCGTCGTCGTGCCGGCGATTCCGTCCCCGAGCGGACCTCGCCACTGCGGCCAGTGCTCCGCCGCGGAGCCGACGACGCCGGGACACTGCAGGAGCAGCGCCGCCAGGAGCGCCGACGTGACGCAATGCCGGGACGACCGAAGACGTGCGGGCGCTGACATGGGACCCCTCGATGAAGCGGCTGCCGCCGGCCTGCCGCACGGCAGGTGACGCGCGGCGGCAACTATAGCGTCCCGGCGACCGGGCGGGCGACCGACCGCGGCGACGTGCGGTCAGCGGGCCGACATGAGGTAGGCGAGGAGGTCGGCCATCCCCTTCGGATCGACTGCCCGCTCGAAGCCCTCCGGCATGAGCGAACGACCGGTGCTCGCGAGTGAATCGATGTCCTCCCGAGGGAGCAGGTGATCAGTGCCATCGGCCGCGCGGAGCGTGACGCTGGTTTCCGACTGTGCCGCGACGATCCCGGTGAGGACACGGCCGTCGCTCGTCACCGCCGTATGGGCCACGAACGCGGGAAGCACCTCGCGATTGGGATCGAGCACACCCAGCAGGATGGCGTCGGCGCCACGGGACTGCATCGCGACGAGATTCGGCGCGAGTTCCCGCCCCACGCCCTCCACACGATGACACCCGCTGCACTGCGCCGTGAAGATCGCCTTCCCCGCCGCCGCGTTGCCCTGCATCGGCAGGCTCGCCCGGTATGCCTCCACGAGCGGGGCGCGATCGGCGGGCGGGGGCGCACCGAGCACCTCCGCCGCGCGCTGCCGCACCGCGGCATCCGGGAATCGCCACAGGGCGTTGGCCTGCTGCCGGTCGAGACGTGCCGCATCGATCGTGCGGTCCGCGACGGCATCGAGCAGTCGCGTCGCCCGCGCCGCGTCGCGCAGGAGCGGCTCCACCCAGCGTGCCGCGTGCTGGCTCGACCCGGTCGCGAGCCCCGCCACCAGTGCGTCGGTCGCAGCCGGGGTCCGTGACCGGCCGAGGGTGTCGATCGCGGCGGTGACGACGGCCAGTGGCTCGTCAGCGGTGGCGAGCGAGACGAGCTCCCGGACACCTTCCGCGGCGAGCAGCATCCCGCGGACCGCCCGGGCTCGGGCCGCTGGAGGGAGCGACCGATCGCGTGCCATCTGCCGCGCCGTCTCGAAAACCTCCGCACCCAGCGCGCGGGCCCGCGGGTCGACGTCAGGCAGCGATCCTCCACCGGCCGCGATCGCGGCGTCGAGGTCGACGAGCAGTTCGACCGCGACCAGCCGATCCTCGAGTTCACGCGCTGCGGCCGTCAGCGCGGCGATCG
>DNLZ01000280.1 GCA_003488325.1 Planctomycetaceae bacterium | reverse complement strand
GGACGGGGGGCCACCCGCCCGGGCTGCGGCCGCGCCCTGCGTCGCACCCGCGTCCCGGAGCCGCTGCACCACCTCGCCGACCAGCCGCGCGACCAGTGCCGCGTCGAGCGTGGAGCGGGAATCGTTCATGCGTTGCACCTCGCTCATCGATCCACCAGGGCGATCGTGCTCCACCGGGCCGGCGTCGTGTCGCTGCCGAGCACGTCCCGCAGGAGACGGCCGTCGCTCGTGATCACCACGACGTCCCCGACGCCCGCCGCGATCGTGTCGATCGCGAGCTGGGGGTCCCCGTCCGGTCGCGTGCGGTCGGCGAGGAGCGGCTGCACCACGAGCAGCCGCGTGCCGCCGAGCGACGGGTGCTTCACCGTCGCGGTCGCGGTGCCGATGATCCGGGCGAGCTGCATGGCGATCAGGCCTCCAGTCCGGGGCTGCCGAGGATGCGGAGGTCGTCGACCAGCGTGCACCGGCGCTGCCGCGTGAAGGTCAGCGGGGTCGTCACGCCTTCACCCGTGGGCGTCGCGATCGAGAAGGAGAGGTAGCCCTCGCCACCCAGACCGAGGCCGGCCACGCTCGGCCCGTTCTTGACGAACAGGGTCGTGTCGAGCAGCCGGCCCATCCGCGTCATCGTGCGCACGTTGGTGGAGTGAACGATGGCCGTGTGACGGAACCCGTGCTCGCTCTCATGGGCCCGCTCGATCGCCTCGTCCGCGTCCCGACAGCGGACGAACGGCAGGAAGGGCATCATCTGCTCGACCGGGACGAAGGGGTTGTCCACGTCGGTCTCACCGAAGACGAGTTCGAGCCCGTCGCGCGGTGTCGCCCCGGCGGCCTGTGCCAGCAGCGACGCGTCCTTCCCGAGCAGATCCTTGCAGGGCACCTGGTGGCGGTGGGCACCCTCGCCGGCCCAGACGATGGCCCGCCTCGTGAGGGCGTCGACCTGACCGGCGTGGAGCCTCAGGGCGCCGGCCCGCTCCATCGCGACCATCATCCGGTCGAAGACCGACTCCACCACGAACACCTGCTTCTCGCCGATGCAGAGCAGGTTGTTGTCGTAGGCGGCGCCCTGGATGATCGAGCGGGCGGCGTGGTCGAGATCGGCGGTCTCGTCGACGACCACCGGCGGATTGCCGGGACCGGCGACGATCGCGCGTTTGGGCGACTGGAGCGCCGCCCGCGCGACGGCGGGGCCTCCGGTCACGCAGATGAGCTTCACGCCGCGATGGGCGAAGAGTTCGGCGGCACTCTCGAGCGTGGGCTCGGCGACGAGGCAGACGAGGTTGTCCACGCCGAGATCGCGCTGGATCGCGGCGTTGAACCGGCGCACGCCCTCGGCCGCCACCTTCCGTCCGCTCGGATGCGGGTTCACGACGACGGTGTTGCCCGCCGCGATCATGTTGACCGCGTTGCAGGCGATCGTCGGCAGCGAGTGCGTCACGGGCGTGATCGCCGCGATCACGCCGAACGGGGCGTGCTCGATGACGGCCAGGCCGTGGTCCCCGCTGAAGACCTCGCTCGTCATGAACTCGACGCCGGGCACCTTCTCCCCGAGCACCTTGAGCTTCTCGATCTTGTGCTCGAGGCGGCCGATCCCCGTTTCGGCGAACTCCATGCGGCCGAGTTCCTCGGCGTCGCCGATCGCGATCCGGCGGATGTGCGCGATCGCCCGCTTCCGTCCCTCGACGCCCAGTCGCTCGAGGTGATGGAACGCCTCGGTGGCGGCGGCGACCGCCTCGTCGACCGAGGCGAAGACGCCGTGGTGGCCGGCGAACGAGCGGCCGGTCACAGGGCCGGCGGACGCGGATGGCCCTGGCGCCGAGGCGCCGGTCTGCCGCAGTTCCGCGAGCACCTGGCGAACGATGGCGGCGACGTCTTGAGCGGTGGGGGCAGGGGTGGTGGTCATGGACGGAGCGAGGGGGTTGGGAGAGGGGAAGCGAGCGCCGGAATGCAGACACGAGGGGACGAGCCGAGTGACGTGCCCATGGCGCGGCCGCACACCATGAGGCTGCCCGAGGCCGATCGCGGGATCGTGCCCGCTCCTGCCCGGACGTGGCGTACGCCTCCAGGCGTGCGAATGGACGTGGCGGCACGCGCCCGACACACCGCTGGCGGGATCGTGCCCGCCCGCTGCCCGTCATGGCCACTCATGCCTCGTCCCTCCGGAAGACGTCCTTGCCGGCGACCCGCACGCTATCGACGAGGCCGATCACGACCGCGTCGATGGGGAGCGTCTTCGTCTCGGGCGTGAGGCGGGCACTGGAGCCCTGCGTGACGAGCACGAACTGCCCCTCACCGGCGCCCAGCGTGTCGACGGCAATGAACGTGCGGCCGGTCGAGACGAGCCGGTCGCGGCTCTTCTCCTCGAGCCTGTAGGGTTCGACGACGAGCAGCTTGTGCCCGGTCATCGTGGGCGTCTTCTGCGTGGCGACGATGGAACCGGTGACGAGCGCGACGAACATCAGGAACCTCCCCGTGCCGAATGACCGCCCGCAGCGGGCGACGTGCCCGCGAGCAGGTCGCGGGCCTGCCGCGCCACCACCAGTTCCTCGTTGGTCGGGATGACCCACACGGCCGTGCGCGATGAGGCGGAATGGATCGGCCGCTCGCCACCGACCGAGGCCGCGTTGGCCGTCGGATCGAGCGCGATGCCGAGGTCCTCGAGGCCCGCGAGCACTGCCGCGCGGGTCGCCGGCGCGTTCTCGCCGATGCCGCCGGAGAAGGCGATGCCGTCGAGGCCACCCAGTTCGACCAGCCCCGCCCCGAGCCAGTCACGCACGGCGCCGACGTAGACGTCGATCGCGGTACGGGCGCGGGCACTCCCCGCGGCGGCGGCCGCCTCGAGGTCGCGCATGTCGCCCGAGGTGCCCGACATGCCCGCCAGACCGGCCCGCGACGAGAGCTCCCCGAGGAGGTCCTCGAACGACCGCCCCGTCGCCTTCGCCACGTGCAAGAGGACGAAGGGATCGAGGTCGCCCGCCCGATTGTTCTGGGGCAGCCCCGACTGCGGGCTCATCCCCATCGACGTACCGACGCTCGCGCCGGCCCGCTGCCAGCAGACACTGCTCGACCCGCCGAGGTGGCAGGTGGCCGTGCGGAGCGGTCGGCCCGGCGTCGCGGCGACGAGCGCGCCGAGGCGCTCGGACACGAACCGGTGGCTCGCCCCGTGGAAGCCGAAGCGGCGCACGCGGTGCCGCTCGACCCACTCGGTCGGCACGGCATAGAGCCCGTGCCGGTCGGGGATCGTGGCGTGGAACCCCGTCTCGAACGCCGCCACGAGCGGCACGCGAGGGAACCGGGCCCCGAGCGCCCGCATGGCCCGCACGTAGGGCGGGTTGTGCGCGGGCGCGACCTCCGACATCTCCTCCATGGCGGCGAGGACGTCGTCGGTCACCCGGACGACGCCCGTCACGCGGCCACCGTGCACCGCCTTGAAGCCCACCGCCGCCACCTCGTCGATGCTCAGGAGCGGCCCTCCGGCCCTGGTCAGTTGGCCGATCGCCGCCTCGAGCGCCACGCCGTGGTCGGGCACCGGCATCGTGGTTTCGACGTCGTCGCCACCGAGCCGCGCGTACACGCGGCTCTCCGGAGCTCCGATCCGCTCGACTCCTCCGCGGGCCAATTCGGCACCGCCCTCGGCCCCGCCCGTGTCGGGCAGGTCGAAGAGGCGGTACTTGAAGCTCGTGGAGCCGAGGTTGGCGACGAGGATTTTCATCCGTTCACGAAGAGGCGAGGGGATCGAGTGGGGGCCATGCCGCCGAGATCAGCGGCAGAACGCCTCCACCAGGCTGTCGGCCGGACGCGGGATGACGTGGCTCGCGACGAGCTCGCCCACCTGCTGGGCCGCGTTGGCCCCCGACTCGACCGCCGCCCGCACGCTGCCGACGTCGCCCTGCACGATCGTGGCGACGAACGCGTTGCCGATGCTCACCCGCTTGAGGATCTTCACGTTGGCCGCCTTGGCCATCGCGTCGGTGGCCTCGACGAGGCCCACGAGTCCCTTGGTCTCCAGAATGCCGATCGCCGTGTTCATGTGATGTCCCGTGAGAAAGATGTGAATGGGTCCCGATGCACGTTCCCGGACGTCCGACTGTCAGCCGCCCGAGGGCAGCACGATCCCGAGGTCTTCGTGGGGACGTGCGATGACCTGCACGCTCACCACGTCGCCGATCCGGCCGGCCGCCGCCGCACCCGCGTCGGTCGCCGCCTTCACCGCGGCCACGTCACCGGAGACGAACGCCGTCACCAGTCCGCTGCCGATCTTGTCCCAGCCCATGAAGGTGACGTTCGCCGCCTTCATCATCGCGTCCACCGCCTCGACGAGCGTGGTGAATCCCTTCACCTCGATCATGCCGAGGGCTTCGACTGCCTTTGCCATCTGTCGCTTCGCTCCCGTGTCGAACAACCAACCCGTCTCCGCGGGGCCGCCCCCGCCGACCGCACCGGCACGCGCCGGCTTCACGGTCCTGTTCGTCGTGTTTCGTCCCGCCCCGCGCCGACCCCGCGAGGCCGCCTTCTTCTTCGCCACGTCATGCCCCTCGTCCGGTCGCCGCCTCAGGTCTGTCGCAGGAGTTCCACCCGCGTCGCGTGATCGAGGTCGGCCGCATTGCCTTCGTCGGTGTCGATGTGCACCTCGAGCTTGCTCGTGGCATCCGCCCGCACGAGCAGGTCGCGAAAGACCGTGGAGCAGGGGCCCTCGATCGCGAGGCTCATGCGGTCGCCATCCTTGACGCCGTACCGCTGGGCATCGGCGTGGTTCATGTGCACGTGCCGCTCGGCGCGGATGACGCCCTCGGAGAGCTCGATCGCGCCGGCCGGGCCCACGAGCACGCACCCGGGCGTCCCGGCGATTTTGCCGCTGGGCCGCACGGGCAGGTCGATGCCGAGCGAGATGCCGTCGGTGAATGCGAGCTCCACCTGCGAGGCCTTGCGCGTGGGCCCGAGCACCCGCACCGTCGGCAGCATCTTGCGCTTGGGTCCGACGAGCATCACCGTCTCCTCGGCGGCGTAGAAGCCGTCCTGGTAGAGGTTCTTCATGGGCGTCAGCGTGCGGCCCGGCCCGAAGAGCCGCTCGACGTGCTCGTCGGTGAGGTGGCAGTGCCGCGCGGAGATGCTCACGACGAGCTTCGCCGGCGCGGCATGGCCCGCCGCGGTCACCGCGTGCCCGGCGCCGGTCGTGATCGCGCCCGAGCGCAGCACGATCTCGCGCACGATCCGTTCGACGCTGGGGCGATCGAGTCCTGCGGGCAGCGAAAACGCGCTGTTCATGCGTGGCGGCTCCGGTGGCCGGACGCCGTCCCCGCGGCGCCCTCGGGCTCTGGAATCTCGGCGATGAGGAGTTCGGCACCTGCCGCGGCGAGCCTCTGCCGCCACGCCTCGTCGAGCGCGTCGTCGGAGACGTACAGGTCCACGCCGTCGAGCGGCGACACGAGCGTGAGGCTGCGGCGGCCGAACTTCGAACTGTCGGCCACCACGATCGCGCGCCCACCGGCACGGAGCATCGCCTGCTCCGTCTCGGCGAGGAGCAGGTGGGCGTTGAAGAGCCCCTCCTCCGCGATGCCCGCGGCCGAGAGCACCGTCGTCGTGACGTGCAGCCTCGAGAGCAGCTCGTTGGCATAGGGCCCCAGGCAGACGCCACTGCGGGGCGAGACATAGCCGCCGAGCAGCACCAGGTCGGTGCGGGCCTCGGATGCGAAGAGATTCGCGACGGGCAGGCTGTTCGTCACCACCTGGAGCGAGCGTCCCACGAGCAGCCGCGCCACCTCGTAGGTGGTCGTGCCGCCGTCGAGCAGGACCGTCTCGTCGTCGCTGATCACCTCGGCCGCCCGGGCGGCGATCGCCCGCTTGGCGGCCCAGTTCGTCGGCTGGCGATCGTCGAACTCGGCAAGTCGCGGCAGGCCGCCCGCGTAGAGCACGCCGCCGTGCGTCCGTCGGGCCGAGCCCTGCTCCTCGAGCGCGTCGAGATCCCGCCGAACCGTCGATTCGGAGACGCCCAGTTCGCGCACGAGTTCGTCGAGGGACGCAAACCCGCGGACCCGGATGAGGTCGAGGAGTCGACTGCGTCGCTCGTGGTTTTGGACGGAAATCATCGTTTTCAGAACGCTATCATGCACGAAATCGATCTGCTTGCAAGAATGCACGCCCGAATTACGTCTTTTTGAGAAAGAAA
>DNLZ01000279.1 GCA_003488325.1 Planctomycetaceae bacterium | reverse complement strand
GTCGTCCCGTACACGACCGGCGCGATATCCGCCGGCGTGGTCGGGGGAGCCGTCGAGGCGACGGCATCGGCCCCGGCGGCGCGTGTCGATTCGAGGACGTAGCCCTCGGGGGTGGAGGTCGTCGGATACGGCTTGGCGGTGGCCGACGGCTTGGCGACATCGCCCTCGAAGGGAGGTGCCGAGGCGAGCTTTTCGCTGTTCTTCGTCGATCCGCCGAACATCGACCATGACGGCGCCGTCATCGACGAACCGCTGCGGCAGCCTGCCAGGCAGATGACGACGAGCGCCGTGACGGGGACGATCGAGACCCGCGCACGCGATCCCGGCAGGATCGAACCGAGGGCGATGCCGGTCATCTCCGGACGCAGCCCGCGCAGAGAACCCATGGCAGCACGCTCCTTCGCCGAAGACCAGCGATCCTCCGCCCGGCGACACCGGGAGGTGGCCCCGCACGCCGCGCACCCCGAGCGGGGCGCGAACCGGGAGTTGGGCCGTCGCGGGTGGAGATAGAACCCGCTGCGTGCGGCGTCAACAGCAACTGAAGCAGGCGCGAACCGAAGCGTCGTGGGTCACTTCTTGGCGGCCGCGAACCGCTTGCCGATCTCGTCCCAGTCGATGACGTTGTAAAACGCGTTGACGTAGTCGGCGCGGCGGTTCTGGTAGAGCAGGTAGTAGGCGTGCTCCCAGACGTCGATCCCGAGAAGCGGCGTGTTGCCGTGCATCAGCGGGCTGTCCTGATTCGCCGTGCTTTCGACGACGAGCTTGCCCTGTGGGTCGGCCGAAAGCCAGGCCCAGCCACTGCCGAAACGCTTGAGGGCGGCGTCGGTGAACGCGGTCTTGAAGTTGTCGAAGCTGCCAAACACCGACCGCACGGCCTCTCCCAGGTTTCCGCCGGGGGTGCCCCCCTTGCCCTTGCCGAGCGACGTCCAGAAGAGCGAATGGTTGGCGTGTCCGCCGCCGTTGTTGCGGACGACGGTGCGGATCGCCTCGGGCACCTTCTCCAGGTCCGCGATCAGCTTCTCCACCGGCAGTGAGGCGAGGTTGTCGTGCCCCTCGAGCGCCTTGTTGACGTTCGTGATGTACGTCGCGTGATGCTTGCCGTGATGGATCTCCATCGTCCGGGCGTCGATCGACGGCTCGAGCGCGTCGAAGGCGTAGGGCAGCGGCGGGAGCGTGTAGGCCATGACGGAGTCCTCGGCGGGCAAGAGGGAGGGAAGCGGATGTCGGCCGGGTTCGAACCGCTCGTTCGAACTCGACGGGCGGATCGTACCGCAGCGGCACGTGCCGGGCAATCAGCGGCCGGGTCCGGCTCCGTCGCGGAGACCCTGACGGTGGTGACGGTGGCAGCGACGGCTCCCGCGAAACCGGACATGCCGAACCTGCCCACGATGCGTTCTGCCGCGTCCGGCGGCGGATGGCTGCATCGCCCGCCCTGTCAGCGCCGAAGACGATGGAGAGCAGGGGTGACCAACCGTCGGCAGGATGCCGCGGCGCCCCGCGCGGGTCGATCCCCCGATCCGCACCACCGAATGGATTCGGTCCCACACATGTCCCTCACGTCGCCCCGCCGCGACCAGCGCCGCAGGCTCCTGGTCGCCTGGACCCGGTCAGCCGACGACACGTCCGCCGCGGTCTCCGATCACGTCCACCTCGCCGCGTCGTCCGCGGCGGTCGATGGCGTGCAGCCGACCGGCCTGGCCGCGCTCGTGCCGGTCGGATGGGTGCGGTTCGGCCTCGCCGCGCTCGCGTGCGTCGCGCCGGCCGCCGCATCGGCGACGCTCGCCGTCTGGGAAACGGCGACGGGTCGGCCGTTCGCCGCCGCCGAAGGCCGGTTCGCCGCCACGTTCCAGATGCTTCGCACGGCCTTCGATCCGACGTCGGTCCTGTCGGTGCCGGAGTGGATCGCACACGCGTCGCTCTGGGTCTCGGCCGCGTTCGCGGTGGCCGCGCGGTCGCTCGCGCGGCAGCGTCGGGACGACTACGTGGGGCGCTACCGGGCGTGGGGCTGGCTGGCCGGGTTGTTCGTCGTCACGTCCTTCGCCGCGGCCGCGCCACTGGGCCAGGTGGTGTCCGCCGCGCTCGGCGACGCGACCGGGATGCGGCCCGGTCCCGGGGGCATCGGCTGGTGGGTCGGGATCGCCACGAGCGTGCTGATCACGACCGTCCTCTGGGCCGTTCTGCCGTTGCGCGAGCGATCGACCACCTTCGCCTGGATCGCGACCGCGGCACTCGCGTGGAGCGGCGCCGTGGTCGGCGCATGGCTCACCGCGTCCGGGACCATGGTCTGGACGCATCAGGTCCTCGCGACCCGCATCGCATGGTGGGTCGGCTGCAGCCTGGCGCTCGTCTCGATGCTCGCCGCCACGCGGGCGGTCCTCCGCGAGATCCGCGGCCTCGTCGCCCCCCGGCAGTCAGGTGCCGAGCGGCGTGGACGACGCGAGCAGAAGGCGGAAGCACGAGCGCAGCGGCCCATGCGCAGCGACGACGATGTCGCGACGACGATCGGCACCGAGGAGGTCGACGACTCGGAGGCCGAGTCGTCGAGCACCTCCGTCGCGGAGCCGATGTTCGTGTCCGACGACATGGAGGATGACGAGACCGACATGCGACACCTCTCGAAGTCGGAGCGCAAACGACTGCGGAAACTTCGGAAGCAGCGGGCCGCCGCCTGACGACGTCGCTCGGGGATCGGCGACGCGGGCTGCGGCGGCGCCCCTGGCGTGGCGGCCGCCGCAGCCGGCGCGGCCGGCGGAGCCTTTCCGCCACGCTCGACCGCGGTTGGCCGTATCCTGACGACCCGTCACCGGCACCATCCTTCCCCTCCGGCCCTCCCGCATGACCGTTCGCACCCGCTTCGCGCCGAGTCCCACCGGCTACCTCCACATCGGCGGCGTGCGCACGGCCCTCTTCAACTGGCTCTTCGCCCGCCGGCACGGGGGCACGTTCATCCTGCGCATCGACGATACCGACGTGGCCCGCAACGTCGACGAGGCGTTGCGGCCGATTCTCGACGGACTGCGGTGGCTCGGCATCGACTGGGACGAGGGGCCGGACGTGGGAGGGCCCCACGCGCCCTACTTCCAGTCGCGGCGCGGCGACCGCTACCGCGCCGCCGCCGAGCGGCTGCTCGCCTCGGGGCATGCCTACCGCGACTTCGCCCGCCCCGAGGAGCTCGACGAGGAACGAAAGGCCGCGCAGGCTGCGGGCGTGCCGTTCCTCTACAGCCGCCGCTTCGCCGCCTTCGACGAGGCCACGGCGGGGCGGTTCCGGGACGAGGGCCGCGCGGGCGTGGTGCGGCTCCTGATGCCCCGGGAGGGCTCGCTCGTCATCGACGACGCCGTGCGCGGCCGCGTCGAATTCGCCTGGGAGCGGGAGCAGGACCACGTCATCCAGCGGGCCGACGGCTCGTGCCTCTACCACCTCGCGAGCGTCGTGGACGACCACGACATGGCGATCACGCACGTGATCCGCGCCGAGGAGCACCTCTCCAACACGCCGCGGCAGGCCTTCATCGCCCTGTCGCTGGGCTACGCCCTGCCCGCCTACGCCCACCTGCCGCTGGTGGCCGAGCCGGGCAGCCGCACGAAGCTCTCGAAGCGCAAGCTCGCGCAGTACCTCAAGAATCAGGACTTCCGCCAGGTGATGGAGCACGGCACCCGGATCGCCGAGCGGATCGGGCTCCACCCCGAGGCCGACACGTTCAATCCGGTGATCGTCGACTTCTACAAGGCCGTCGGCTACCTCCCCTGGGCGATCGACAACTACCTCGCCCTCCTCGGCTGGTCGTACGACGACAAGACGGAGTTTTTCACGCGCGAGCAGCTCGTCGAGAGGTTCACCCTCGAGCGGATCAACTCCTCGCCGGCGAGCTTCGATCCCAAGAAGCTCTGGGCGGTACAGGACCACGTGATGGGCGGGCTCTCGACCGACGAGAAGCTCGGACTCATGCTGCCCTATCTCGTGAAGGCCGGGCTCCTGACCGAGCCGCCGCCGGCCGACGCGGTGACGACGGTCCGTCGTGTGATCGAGGCCTCGGGAGACCGGCTCAAGGTCGCCGGCGACATCCTCGCCTACGCGGACTTCTTCCTCGTGGCCGAGCCCGGGATGGATGCCGCCGCCGTGCAGCAGCGGCTGGCGAAGCCCGGAGTGCGGGCGCTCCTCGAGTCCTTCGCCGCGCGTCTGCGGACGGTGGAGCCATGGGAGCCGGCCGCGCTCGAGGCGGCGCTCAAGGCGACCGTCGAGGCGGCGGGGGTGAAGGTGGGCGACCTGGTGCACGCCGTGCGCGTGGCCGTGACGGGTCGCACGGTGGGCCCCGGCCTCTACGACTGCCTCGCGATCCTCGGCCGCGAGGCGTCACTCGCGCGGCTCGACCGGGCCCTGCCGTCCTGCGCCTGAGCGGCGTCGCGGGGAGGCGACAGCGGGCGTGCGGAGCGGTATATCTTGGGCTCCCCACACGGCGACCCAGGAGCACACACATGGCGGGCGGAGAGGCGTTCACCGGCATCGGCAAGGTCAGGTACGAGGGACCGGCGACGAAGAACATGCTCGCCTTCCGCCACTACGACGCCGAGGCGCTCGTGGAGGGGAAGCCGATGAAGGACCACCTCCGCTTCGCGGTGTCGTACTGGCACACCATGCGCGGCACGGGCGGCGACCCATTCGGCCCGGGCACGATGGTGCGGCCGTGGGAGACGGGCGGCGATCCTCTCGAGATGGCGCTGAAGCGCGTGGACGTGGCCTTCGAGTTCCTCGAGAAGCTGGGCGTCGGCTTCTACTGCTTCCATGACCGCGACGTCGCGCCGGAGGGCTCGTCGCTCGCCGAGGCCAACCGGCACCTCGACACGGTCGCCGACGCGCTCGAACGTCACCAGCAGCGCACCGGCATCCGGCTCCTCTGGGGCACCGCCAACCTCTTCAGTCACCCGCGCTACGTCCATGGAGCGGCGACCAGCTGCAACGTGGAGACCTTCGCCTACGCCGCGGCGCAGGTGAAGAAGGCGATCGAGGTCACCCATCGGCTCGGCGGCGCCGGCTACACGTTCTGGGGTGGTCGGGAGGGCTACCAGTGCCTGTGGAACACCGACATGAAGCGCGAGATGGATCACCTCGCGCGGTTCATGCACATGGCGGTGGACCACGCGAAGGCGATCGGGTTCACGGGGCAGTTCTACTTCGAGCCGAAGCCGCGCGAGCCGATGAAGCACCAGTACGACTTCGACGCCGCGACGTGCATCAACTTCCTGCGTGCCTACGGCCTGGAAAAGCACGTGAAGATGAACCTCGAGACCAACCACGCGACGCTCGCCGGGCACGAGATCCAGCACGAGCTCGAGTACGCGGGCATGCAGGGCTTCCTCGGCTCGGTCGATGCCAACACGGGCGACACGCTCGTGGGTTGGGACACCGACCAGTTTCCGACGAACGTCTACATGACGACCCAGATGATGTATTCGATCCTCAAGTACGGCGGTCTCGCCCCCGGCGGCATCAACTTCGACGCGAAGGTGCGGCGCGAGAGCTTCGAGCCGGTCGATCTCTTCCACGCCCACATCGGCGGCATGGATGCCTTCGCCCGCGGTCTGAAGATCGCCGCGGCCATGCGGGCGGACGGGGCGATCCAGAAGCTCGTGGATGAGCGCTACGCATCGTGGTCGAGCCCGCTCGGCACCCGGATCGAGGCGGGCAGCGAATCGTTCGCGTCACTCGAGCGGGAGATGCTCGCCAAGGGAGACGCGACGCCCTGCACGAGCGGCCGGCAGGAACTCTTCGAGAACGTCATCAACACGTATCTGTGACCGCGACCGGTGGCTGCCCCAGTGCGGCATGCCTCCAGGCGTGCTGCCGTCCGCGTTGCTCCCGTGTCCCGCTCGTTCCCAG